>CACXDK010000178.1 GCA_902766345.1 uncultured Spirochaetaceae bacterium
AATCTGCATGACAATAATGTCCAGCCAGGAAACTGAGGACCGTGAATACAGACCTCTTGAATCAATAAAGGATAACTATCCGAAATATATCCTTACCAGAAGCGACCCGATTCAGCACCGTAACGGAATCATTCACAAAAATATGCCGGACCTTATGCAAAATGGAGAATTGTTTTAAAAGCTTTTGAGCTAATCAACCGGCTGCCGCCGAGCACATTCGTTGTCGTGCTCGCTTTATGCATATCTTTTGACACGAATAGTGTTTGGAGTAATAAAACTTGCTTGAAATTTTGGTGGCTCAATGGTTGTTGGGCGAGCATAGCCGCAGGCATTGAACCAATTGCGGATTTTTGCACTTCGTAATTCAGGACAATTATTCCAAAATGAAGGTGTTACATTCACTTGAAATCTGATGAAATCATTTTTAATAGGTAATTCCAGAAAAATTTTCTCGATTTGTTTACTGAAATATGTATTTCTTTCTTTTTTTGATACTCTCAATCCATACCATTCGCTTTCATGAGACCATGCTGTAAATGTCATTTTTTCCTCCTAGGCAGTATATCTCTAACAAGAATGTTAATTTAATTAACAGCTTGTTCCTCTGATTTTGATGAATCAAATTTCTTTATAAAATTTTCAATTTCAATATAATCTTTTTCCTCCATAAGGTAATCAAATGATTCTTGTATTTCAATTTTTATAGAAGAATATGACTTTAAAACGCTTTCTATTTTTTTCTTTGATATGTTATCTACTGAAAGATAAAGATTCAGAAACTTCAGGCATTTTTTTAAGTATTCTTTTGGATTCAAGATAAAAATATCATAAATATCGACTATGGCTTTAACCACATCAATTAATTTTTTTTCTAGGTCTGAAATTAACTCCAAGCTATAAGTCTGGTATTTATCACGAATATTTTTAGGAGCAACTTTTAATTCACTTAGCCCCTGAAGACAATTAATGGTTTTTGCGTAATCGTATAAATTAACACCATATATTGAAAATCTTTGGAAATATGCTTCTGAAAGTTTTAGCAACTCCAATGACCATGGTTCTATATATTTCTCTGTTTTACATAGCTTAATAGCAAGAAGACCTTCTTCCATTGCATCGAGAAAGTTTCCTGTTTTTGAAAGATAACGACTTTTACACCTATGTAAAAAATCATTCTCAGGAGAAATATTCAATGCTTGTTCGAGTTTATACAGTGCTGTTATGAAATCTTCTTTTTTCGCATAACAAATTGCAAGATTCAGATAAATATCATCAGAATACTTTGGATATTTTCCCAAAAGATAATTTAAAATTCTAAAAGCTTTAACAATATCACCATACTTTAGATAATTCTGAACTTCGCCTAACATTCTGTTGAAATTAGCTTCATCATTCTCATTTGAAGCTTCAGAATCAGCATTTTCTTCGTAATAAACTTCATAGTTATCATCATCATCTTCTTCGTCATCACTGTAGTCATAATCTATGTGTTTTTCTATCATGTGAACATACTGGTCAAGCATATTTTCATATTGATTCATTACAGGCTCATATTCCTTTTCACATTCTCGAAGTGATTTATAGAGGATTTGAAAGAAGAACCAATCATATTGATAATCTATTTCATTTGTCTGTAAGCAATCCAAGAAAAAACAAAAATCAGGTATATCATCATTCATAGTATAGCCTGAGGCTTCCATAAAAAAAGAAGAGACTTTTTCTGTATCTTTCAAGGAAGCAGTTCCATTTTTGCGAATAAAAGAGTTTAGAATTGAAACCATAGTTGTATAAAACATTTCTGCCTTTGAAGGTGCAGATTCAAATAGAATCATAGTATGAAACTTCAATTCATAAATGATAAATCTAATGTGTTCTTTTATAATTTCCTTTGTCTCTTCAGTTAGCTCTTCATTTTCAAAAAGCGTTCGATAGCTTTGAATTAAAAGAGTATGTTCATCTTCAATTTTACTCTGTACTAAATAATCATAGATGTTTTTATTTATGAGATTAAGGAATTCAGTATCAAACGCTTTGCTCATATCAAGCAGAGGAAGGATTTGCCTAGAAAATGCACCCACATTGCGGAGAATATCGGTTTTAAGCTGGCTTCGAAGAATTGCCAAATGAATGTTATCGTATAATTCTTTCATATCAAAAACCTTATATACTTTGTGAAAAAGTCTTTAACTATAAATTGCTAGACTTACATTCTTTTAATAATCAAAGAAAGTAAGTCCATTTTAGGTTAAAATCCGAACAATGAATCGTTCTGCATACGGTTCAATTCGTTTTGGTAGCGAATTTCATCCGCAATCTTTTGTGCATTTTCTTCTGCAGCCCAACGATTTTCTGCATTGTTTAAG
>CACXDK010000179.1 GCA_902766345.1 uncultured Spirochaetaceae bacterium
AATGGGGAGTTTCCCGAGTGGTCAAAGGGGGCAGACTGTAAATCTGTTGGCTCGTCCTTCGTAGGTCCGAATCCTTCACTCCCCAGTAGTGCACCGAAGTAAGTCGGTGCTTTTTTTTTGCCAAAAAAAGTTTTTCATAGTAGAATAATATCCATAATTGAGGTATACTTAACTTAGGAGGATATGTGGTTATTCATTTTTGGGGTGTAAGAGGTTCAATCCCAACACCATTAACCCCTGAGCAAGTACAAGCTAAGATAGTTGCAGCTGTAGAACGCATTACACCTAGGGATATTGCAAGTCAGGATGCAAGAACTCGTTTTTTAGCAACATTACCAGATTGGCTCTTTGGTTCTTTAGGTGGAAATTCTCCATGTGTAGAATTAGAGACTGACAATGGTAATACATTTATTTTAGATGCTGGGTCAGGACTTCGGGAATATGCTGTTCATGGACATCACCCAAAGGATTCAATTTATAGAATCTTCATATCACATTTTCATTGGGATCATATACAGGGAATTCCTTTTTTCAATCCAGTTTTTAATCCAAAGGCAAAAATAGAGTTGTATTCTGCATTTCCTGATGCAGAACGCATTTTAAGTGTTCAGAATTCATGTCCATATTTTCCTCCAAACTGTAAGTGGGAAAACATAAAAGATAGATTTCATTTTCATCTGTTAAAGAATCATCAGAGTTTTATACTGAATGGTATAAAAATTTCAATGATAAAAATGAAACATCCTGGAAATTCATATACATATTCTTTTGAAGAAAATGGTAAAAAGATTATTTATGCAACTGATGTTGAACTTAGACCAGAAGATTTTGATACATCTATAGAGTATAACCATTTTTTTGATAATCCTGATGTTCTTATTCTTGACAGCCAGTACAATTATGATGAAGCTGAGCGAAAAAAGAACTGGGGGCATAATATTGTATTTAAGGCCGTTGATTTTGCAAACTTATACAAAGCAAAAAAACTGTATCTTTTTCATCATGAACCAACATATAGTGATCAAAAAATCTATTCTATTTTGCATGCTGCAAGATGGTATGCAGAATCCAGTGCCAATAAAAATCTTGAAATTGAACTTGCTATAGAAGGACAGGAAATAGAGATTTAATATGATAAAAAAAATACTCGCATGGTTTGTTGCCATTATTGCTATAATTGCAGTTATGGCGGTTTCTATATTTTTTTATGCGATAAGACCTATTTCTGATGAACAGTCTGAAATTGTTTATGAATTGCATGTGCCTAAGGGAATGTCTGTAAAAGATGTTTCTCAAGAGTTGCAGAATAGAAACATAATAAAATCATGGATATTCTTTTATTCTGCTGCTAGATTTTCTATTTTTGATAAAACAAAATCTTTTAGTTTAAAAAGTGGCGTTTATACTGTTAAAAGCAGTATGTCTTTGAAAGAATTATATATGCTTTTGCAAACAGGTGTGGCTACAAATATAAAACTTAGTATTCCAGAAGGTTTAACTATAACAAAAACAGCAGCGGAACTTGAAAAAGCAAATGTATGTAATGCTCAAGAATTCATTAATGCCTGTAATGATATTGAGATGCTTGAAAAATATGCAGAAAATGAAGGTTATGCAATTCCTAAAGGTAAAAATCTTGAGGGATATTTGTTTCCAGATACATATTTTTTTATAGAAGGAATGTCTGTAGAAAGTATCATTGCAAAATTTCTTGATAATTTCTTTGATAAGGTATCTGGAATAGAAGAACTAAAGGGAATAACTCCTGAAAAATTTTATGACATATTGATATTGGCTTCTATTGTTGAAAGAGAATACAGAGTTTCTGAAGAGGCTCCGCTTATTGCAAGTGTTTTTGTAAACAGAATAAACAATAATATAGGTTTGTATTCATGTGCTACAATTGAATATATTATCAGTGAAATTCAGAAATTGCCTCATCCAGATCGTATAACTTATAATGATCTAAAGATAGATAATCCTTATAATACATATAAATGGGCTGGTTTACCACCAGGACCTATATCCAATCCAGGACTTATTTCACTAAAAGCAGCTGCAAAACCAGCCAAAACGGATTACTTTTACTTTGTACTTACAGATCCTTCTACGGGTAGTCATACATTTTCCAAAAGTTTTGATCAGCATATAAAAGCTGAAAACCTGTATACAAAAAAAACACCTGTAAAAAAATGAATTTTATTTCAAAAGAATCTATTGATGAAGTTGAATCTAAAATTGATATTGTCCATGTAGTAGGAGAATATGTACCTCTTACACAGCGAGGAAGTACATGGTTTGGCTGTTGCCCATTTCATCATGAAAAGACACCTTCTTTTTCTGTAGATGGAGATAGAAAATTTTATTATTGTTTTGGTTGTCATGCTGCAGGCAATGTGTTTAAGTTTTTACAGGAAATGGAAAAAGTTTCTTTTGCGGAATCTGTAGAAATACTTGCAAAAAAAGCAGGAGTTCAACTAAATTATGTCAATTCTGGAGATGATTATCATAAACAAGATGAAAATGTAAAAAAAAAGGAAGAATACATAAATCTTTATACAAGAGTTGCTACTACATTTCATTATTTTCTTATGGAAACAGAATCTGGAAAATTTGCACTTGATTATATAACATCCAGAGGCTTAACAAAGGAAACTCTTGAAAAATTTAAATTAGGTTACAGTCCTGCTGATAGAAAATGGTTGCATTCATTTTTACTAAAAAAGAATTTCTCTGAGGATTTTTTAAATAATTCGGGATTATTTAGTAAAAAATACCCAGAAATTGCTTTTTTCTCTGATCGATTGATGTTTCCTATTTTTGATAAAAACGGAAATGTTGTAGCTATGGGCGGTCGTTTTTTACGAGGTGATTCCTCAAAGTCTCCTAAATATTTGAATTCTGGCGATTTAATTCAATACAAAAAAGGAAGTGTTCTGTATGCTTTCAATTTTGCAAAAAAAGCGATGCGAGAATTTAAAAGAGTTATTTTCTGTGAAGGATATATGGATTGCATTGCATATCACCAATGTGGGATTGAATATGCCGTTGCCCCATTGGGAACTGCATTAACGGAAGAACATATTCGTATGGTAAAATCTTTTGCAGAAACAATATATTTATCTTTTGACAGTGACTCTGCAGGGCAGAATGCTACTAAAAAAGCTATTTTAATGTGCAGAAAGCAAGGCAAAACTGTAAAAGTTATAAGACTGAAAGGTGGTAAAGATCCTGCAGAAATTATGCTAAAATTTGGAACAGATGTCTTGACGGATGCTGTTGAATCTGCTATATTAGATAATGATTTTTTATTAACTAAACTGCTAGAAGTCTACCCAAAAACAACACCTGAGAATAAAGCAAAAGCTTCACTTGCTTTTTTTACGTATATAGACGCATTGCAGTCTGATATCCAGAAAAATGCATGTCTTGAGCAACTCGGGCAGATGTACGGCATTGAAATGGAGGCGTTAAAAAAAGATTATACAAATCGGAAAGATCTTTCTAAAAATATAAAAAATAATACGGTACATTCAAATACGGTAGAAATTCCTGCTGTAAAAATGTCAGCAGAATTAAGAGCTGTAATGACCGTTATCACAGATGATAAAAAATTATTTGCACAAATGAAAGAGGCCGTTTCCGCCGAAAATCTTGAAGATAATAATGCAAAAACACTGTTTCTAATAATGGAGGAATGTTACAATTCTGATAATTATTCTGTAAGCAGTATATTAAACAGATGCGAAAATGATGAATTGAAGCAGCTTATATACGATTCTATCAATGAATTTTCGAATCATGTTGAACAGTCTGCAAAAGACAGCATACAATTATTAAAAAGAAATGTTCTGGAAAGAAAGCGTGCGAAGACCCAAGAACTTATACATGCTTTTGAATCCAGTTCGTTGAATGGAGACAAGGAGTATTTAAAAGAACTTCTTGCTCAAAAAATGGAAGTAGACAGGCAAATTGCCTTGTTAAAGGACTAAAGCTTAATGAAACAGAAAACCTCTGATGAAACAGAATCAATGGAAACAGTCGATGGCTCTGAAAAGAAAACAAGAAAAAGAGCTGTAAAAGTCAAGGTTTCAAAGAAATCTGCAGAACAGAAAAAAGATGAAAAAGCTTCTTCTGAAAATATGGAAGAATCTTCGGAATCTTCTGATACTGATGATAATCCAGAACAGTTAGAACCTGCTGTATTAAAGCTTTTGCAGTATGCTCAAAATAAAAAGGTTGTTTCTTGGGAAGAAATAACAGAAATCCTTACCATAGAATATGTAAATTCTCCTAGAATGGAAAATGTCTTACAGTTACTTTCAACATATAACATTCAAGTAATGGATGAGACAGATAGTTTGATGGATGAAGAAGATGCCGATGAAGAGCTTGATGATGATGAGGCAGATTCTGATGATATTTCTGTTGAATCAAAAATTGATGAAAACGGAAAACATAAACTTGTTGAAAATGGAGATCGTGATAATAGCATTGATGACCCTATAAGACTTTATCTTAGGGAAATCGGTAAAGAAAATCTTCTGACAGCAGAGCAGGAAGTTACACTTTCAAAGAAAATGGAAGATGGTCAGAATATTATAAAGAATGTTATAAAAAATTCTGGTATAATGATTCCTGAATTTCATAGTATTGCCCAAAAAGCATTTACGCGAATTGATCCTCATGAACCTGGACGTGCCCGTAAAGAAATTAATGAAGAAATGGCTGAAAAAAGACGTCTTAAGAGTTGCTATGGATCAATATTGAAATCTGTACTTCCACAAATAAAGCAATATATTTCTCTAAAAAAACAGTTAAATGAAAACGATCAGAGTATGGAGATTTTCAAAGATGAAAATCTAAATAATCTTCATAATCTCATTTCTCCTGAATTACAGAAACTTGATATTCAAACTGAAGAAATAGAAAGATTTAGTGCCAAATTCCTTGATGCAACTGCAAAAATTGATGATTATCATCATAAGCAGGAAAAAAAGATGAAGGAATTGCGTATTTCTGATACAGCTGGATTAAGATCTATCGGTCGACGCCTTGCAACTCATTCTGAAAGTGAAAAACTTGAACAAAGTCTTGGAATGAATGCTGATGAAATCAGAGATATATATACGCAGATTCAAAAGATTGACAGAAAGCTGCGAAGAATTGAATATGATTTTGAGAACAATGTTGATGAAATTCTTGAAATGACAAAAGAAATCCAACGCGGAAGATTTATGATGGAACAAGCTAAAAATAGATTAATAAATGCAAATTTACGTTTAGTTGTTTCCATTGCAAAAAAATATACAAACCGTGGTCTTCAGCTTTTTGATTTGATTCAGGAAGGTAATATTGGTTTGATAAAGGCTGTCGAAAAATTTGAATATCGTAAAGGATATAAATTTTCAACTTATGCCACTTGGTGGATCCGACAGGCAATTACCCGTTCTATTTCTGATCAAGCTCGTACAATTCGTGTTCCTGTACATATGATTGAGCAAATAAATAAAGTTGTACGAGAAAGTAGACAGTTAGTGCAAAAACTGGGTAGGGAACCTACAGATGAAGAAATTGCACAGCAGCTTTCATGGCCTGTTAGTAGAGTAAAACAAGTAAAGAATGTTGCTAGGGAACCAATTTCTCTAGAAACTCCTATTGGAGAAGAAGAAGACAGCTCTCTTGGAGATTTTATTGAAGACAAGGAAGTTGAAAATCCAGCATCACAGACTGCATATACATTATTACAGGAACAACTCCGTTCTGTCTTGAATACTCTTCCATCTAGAGAACAGGAAGTTCTAAAAATGAGATTTGGTCTTGAAGACGGCTATTCTCTTACACTTGAGGAAGTAGGATTGTACTTTAATGTTACAAGAGAAAGAATTCGTCAGATTGAAGCAAAAGCACTGAGACGACTTAGACATCCTCGTAGAGCTTCGGGTTTGAGAGATTATATTGATACTTAATTTGTAATATATAGACATGATTTTATAAATTCTATATATTTATATACTAGAGCATTTTACAGAAAACAGGGGATACTTCAAATGGCAGAAATGCAAATGACCGAAGTTTTAGACAAGCTGAAAAATCTTCAAGATGTGCTTGCTAAAAAATATGAAATAGAAGCAGAAGTTGAAGAGCTTCCAAAGAGTCTTAATGACAAGACTGAAGTTTTAGAGCGTTCAAAAAAAGAATTTATAGATAAAAACGGTGAGTATGAAGAAGAAAAGGCAAAGGTTGCAACATTGAAAATGCAGCTTGAAGAAGCTGAACGTTCAAGAGAAGCCGGCGAAAAGAGTATGGATTCTATAAAAACTCATCGTGAATATGAGGTTCTTGATAAGCAGATTTCTGAAGCTCAGGCAAAAGAAGATAGTATTCGTAAAGAACTCCAGAAAGAAGAAAAGAAACTTGCAGAAATAAATGATGATTTGAAAAGTGAAGAAGAACTTATTGCAGATCTTGAAAAAGATGCAGAAGAAGTAAAGGGTAGCATTGAAGAAGCTTTAGCAAAACATAATGCAGATTTAGTTGATTTGAAGGAACAAGAAAAAATTATGTCTGAAGGTATTGATTCAGAGATCATTTTTAAATTCCAGAGAATTATTCAGAGAAACAGAAAGGGAATTGTTGCTGTTCGTGGAAATGTTTGCGATGGATGTCACATGATTCTTCCTGCACAGTTTGCAAATGAAATCCGTAGCGGTAAGAAAATTCTTTTTTGTCCTTATTGTAGTAGAATTCTGTATTATGAAGAATCTGGTGATAGTGAATCGAATTTCTTTTCAATTGAAGATGCTGGAAGTCTTGCTGATGATGAAGATTTACTTGAATCAGATGAAGAATTGGAGCTTTCTTCAGAGTCATCAGAATATGATGACGGCGAATCTGAAAATCTTAAGTCATTAGATTCAGACGATTAATCAGATAAAATAGGGGATATAAAGTTGTCGTGCAGATACTTACTTATGATAGTAGGGATCTGTGAGGAAAAGTCCGGGCTCCACCGGATATGATGCCGGATAATAACCGGGAAGACGGTTTGATTAATTATCAAACCGTCTTACAGATAGTGCTTCAGAAAATAACCGCCTGCATAAACAGGTAAGGGTGAAAAGGCAGGGTAAGAGCCTACCGCGTCTCTGGTAACAGAAACGGCATAAGTAAACCTCATCAGGAGCAAAACCATGCAGCGGTTTGTCATCCGGACTTACACCGCGGGTAGGTTGCTGGAAATATCAGGCAATTGATATTGTAGATAGATGACTGCTAATCCAGAACCCGGCTTATTTTATATCCTCTTTTATATTTTGGGAGTTAGTACATAATGATAAGAAAAAATTCCCGATCTGGTAATATAGGGCGGAATGAAATAGATTTTGTAAAAATTGGTATTATTCTTTTCGTTTCTATTTTAGTCTGCAGTTTAGTTACATTTACATCTTATAAAATTATACAAAAATTATTTTTTTCTGAAAATTCTGTTTCAAAATTATATGAAGCTTGGAATAATAATGAAATAGAAAAAGTTTATAAAATATCTTCTAATATTTTAGCCAAAAACCATCTTCATAATACAGCCTTAACTTTTCGTGGTTATAGTGCATTTAAGCTTGCTGTTTCAGAACCGGATAATAGTCCTTTAACACTATTTTATATTGAAAGAGCTATAAATGATTTGCGTGTTGCAAAACAATCTGCCAAAAAGAAAACATTACCTCAAATTTATTATGTATTAGGTTTAACATATTTTTATAAAAATAAACTCTCAACTTATCATTACTATGCAGATTTATCAATAAAATACTTAGAACAATCCTTTACAGATGGTTATAAGTCTAAAGATATTCCAGAATTGTTAGGTCTAAACTATGCTGATTTAGGAAATTCAAAAAAAAGCATTGAATGTTTTGGAGAGGCACTTTTAATTCATGAAAGCGATACCTTATTGTATAATATAGCTATTCAGTATTATAATAGCGGACAGAAAGAAATTGCAAAGCAGTACATTGTAAGGACAATAGAACTGTCAAATGATGATGATATTCTTTCTGATAGCCACAGTTTAATGGCTCGTATTTATACAGAAGAAGAAAATTATTCTGCTGCTAGAAGAGAATTGGATTCTATTTTAGAAAAAAATGAAAATTATGCTGACGCACACTATGGACTTGGTGTATTATATGAGAAACAAGGAGATTTAGCAAAAGCTCGTTCTGAGTGGAGAAAATGTCTAAAACTTCAAGTTAATCATTCTGGAGCATTAAAAAAACTGGCAGAATTAAAATAGATTTTGGAGGCTTTTATTAAGTATGGGACTTTTTGATAATTTTACAACAGATATTGGTATAGATTTAGGTACTTGTAATACACTTATCTATGTAAGAGGTCATGGAATTGTAATTGATGAACCATCTGTAGTTGCTGTTGAAAAGGGAACCGGCAGAGTTGTTGCCGTTGGTTCTGAAGCTAAAAATATGCTTTGGAAAACCCCTACAGGAATAGTTGCTATCAGACCGCTTGCAGACGGAGTTATATCAGATAGTGATTCTACAGAGAAGATGATAAAGTATTTTATTGCAAAGGCTTTACAGAATAAACGAAGTTTTTTTAAGTCTATGAGAATGAAAATAGGAATCCCATCTTGTATTACTCAAGTTGAAAGAGATGCTGTTATGGCTGCAGCCTTAAAAGCAGGGGCAAAGGAAGTTGAAGTTATTGAAGAAAGTCTTGCAGCTGCTATTGGAGCTCAGATTCCTATAAATGAAGCAGCTGGTCATATGGTATGTGATATAGGTGGAGGAACAACTGAAGTCTCTGTTATTTCTCTTGGTGGTATGGTTGTTACAAATTGTATCCGAGTAGGAGGAAATGCTTTTGATGAAGCCATAATTAAGCATATTCGTTCTGTTCACAACTTAATAATAGGTCAGCATACAGCTGAAAGATTGAAAATAGAAATTGGAAATGCAGTAGCAGATGAAAAGACTGAAAAAATGGAGATAAAGGGTACGGATGCTGTAACAGGACTTCCTCGAAGACTTGAAGTTGATTCTGTAGAAGTAAGAGAAGCTTTAAAAGAACCTCTTTCAAAAATTGTAGAAGAAATAAAAAAGACTCTTGGAAGAACTCCTCCAGAACTTGCTGCTGATATTGTGGAACGTGGAATTGTTATGACAGGTGGAGGTTCTAGTCTAAAGGGATTACAAAAACTTATCTCAAAAGAAACTGGAGTTCCTGTTATTTTAGTAGAAAAACCTCTAGAATGTGTTGCTGTAGGGGCAGGACAAGCTTTTGAGATGTTCAAAAAAATGTCCTCAAACCGTTCAATTTATAATAATTTGAATAGTTAAAACATGAAAAAACAATTTTTCTCTTTTTGGTTTCCAGAAATACTTCTGGTATTTCTTTTGATAATAAGTGGAAATTGTCTCATTTTTTCATCTGGTCATTTTGTAATTAATTTTAAAATGATAGGTTTTTCTGTTCTTTCTTTTATGCAGAAACAAACATATACAGTTTCAAATCATATATCAGGAACCTTTACAGCATTAAAGGATATGAAAAATTTACAAGATGAATATAATGCATTGACAGAAAGACTAAAGGATTATGAATACCTACAACGATCAAATGCTGAAATCAGAAAAGAAAATGAACGATTGAAAGAGCAACTTGATTTTTCCGATTCAATTCAATATAAAAACATAGCTTGTCAAATAATAGGTAGAAATATAGATTCTATGTTTTCGGGATTAACTATAAATAAGGGGATCGTTCATGGTGTAAAAAAAGGAATGCCAGTTATTGCGATTCAGACAGGAAATATTGGTGTAGTTGGAAAAATTGTTACAGTAGGTCGTTCAACAAGTATTGTTATGCCTTTATTTGATATTCAATGTAATATTTCTTCTCGTCTTCAAAATTTAAGAGATTTAGGTATTACAAGTGGAAACGGTTCTGATTCAATACCACTTTCTTTAAAATATATAAAAAAAAGAAACTTTGGAAATATTCATTATGGTGATGTAGTTGTAACAAGTGGTGAAAATGACAATTACATGCGTGATATTCCTATTGGCACTATTACAAAAATAACACCTATAGATTATGATTCATCTCTTGAAATAGAACTTGAACCAATTATTGATTTTTCAAGATTAGAAACAGTCTTGGTTATTGATATGTCAAATCTAAATAAGGAATCAGAATGAAAATATCAAAAATTGTACAAGCTTTTTTTACAAGTACTGTAATTTTACTCATTTCCGTTATAATTGAAGTTTCTATATTTTCCAATATGGCACTTCCTGCCGTTCCAGATTTATCATTAATCTGTCTTCTTTATGTTTCTATTCAAAATGGAAAACTTGTAGGAGAAACGTCTGGGTTCATATCAGGAATGTTCCTTGATTTTTTGTCTGCTGGTCCAATGGGATTAAATAGCATTTACAGAGTTCTATTTGGATATGTATGTGGATTATTTTCAAAGACTTTTAATACAGATGGATTTTTTGTACCACTTCTTTTAGGAACATCGGCAACACTTGTAAAAGCTGTATTTATTTTTATTGTTACAATTTTGTTTCCTGGATTACATTTAGTTAATACTGTCTTTTCATATCCATTTTTATTTCAAATTATTGAAAATATTATTCTTACACCTTTTATGTTTAAATTTTTATCCATATTCAAAAAGTATTTAATATTAAATCCGGAGAATATCATTTAAATATGCTTGGTAAATTTTTTTTTAATTCTACAGATATTTTTGTGCAAGAAGATTTTGTCTCAAAAAAAAATTTTAAGCTAACTGTTCTTTCTTCATTTTTTTTAGTTGTTGTAGGTATATATATTATAAAATTATATTCTCTCCAAATTATAAATGGAAAAGAATATAGAAATCAATCTGCAAAAATTTCAAGTACAATTACAAAAATTCCTGCACAAAGAGGAGAAATCTTTGATAGAAATGCTAATATTCCTCTTGTTGTTAATACTGAATCCTTTTCCGTAACTGTTACACCTGGTGAAATTCCAGATGGTATGTATGATACAGTAATTCTTAAGCTTGCGAATTTTCTTGGAGTTTCTAAAATTTCTATTGATACAAAAATTCCTTCTAATCTTCGTCGAGCATATTCTACAATAGAAGTGAAAGGTAATGTTGCATTCGAGACAATCTGCAATATTGCAGAAAATATTACAGATTTACCAGGTATATCATGGGGCAGTAAACCTATTAGAAATTATTCTGTAACAGGCTCAATGAGTCATATCTTAGGATACGTTGGAAATATTACTAATGAGGAATTAAAATTAATGTATAATCATGGATATACAAGTAATTCTATCATTGGAAAAACAGGAATAGAACGTCAATATGACAGTCTTTTGCAGGGAACTCCAGGAACTGAAAGTCGAACAATTGATGCAAGAGGACGTATTTTAAGTGAAATTCCAAAAATCGTACCTCCTAAAAGCGGAAATAACATAATACTTACCATTGATAAAGATATTCAAACTCTTGCAGAAAAGGCTTTGGGCGATCGAGTAGGTGCTGTAGTTGTATTGCAACCTGCAACTGGAGAAGTTCTTGCAATGGTTTCTTATCCTTATTTCGATGCAAATTTATTTTCTCAGGATAACTATTCAGCAGAGTATGAAAAACTTGCAAATGATCCAAACAAACCTCTATTAAATAGATGTGTAAATGCGGCTTATCCACCTGCATCAACATTTAAAACAATTATGGCAACTGCCATGCTTAACGAAAAAGTATACTCATCTGCAAAAAAAATAGAATGTGAAGGTGAAATGGAGTACGGTGGTCGAGTATTCCACTGTCACATAAAAAAACCAGGACATGGTTGGCTTGATTTAAAAAATGCACTAGCTCAATCTTGTGATGTTTACTTTTGGATTGTAGGACGTGATTATCTTGGTGTTGACAGAATTTCAAGTTATGCAAAAGAATTTGGATATGGAGAAAGTCTAGAATTTGATTTACCTGCACAATCAAAAGGTTTTGTTCCTACAGCACAGTGGAAGGAAAGACGTTTTCATGAAAAATGGGCAGGTGGTGATACTCTTAATATGTCAATAGGTCAAGGATTTACAGAAGTAACTCCTATGCATGTTGCTGATATGATGGCAATGGTTTGTAATAGTGGGAAAATATTTAAACCCCATCTTTTAAAAGAAGTTAGAGATGGTGTTACAAATGAAATTCTTATGGCTAATAAACCAGAGGTACTGCATACATCCACAGTAACACCAGATGTATGGAAAGAAGTTCGAGAAGGATTACGTTATACCATTACAGATGGAACACCTGCATATCCAATGCATAATAAAGTTGTACAGCTAGCAGGAAAAACAGGTACTGCAGAGGTTAATGGTTATGGAAAAGATCATTGGCATTCTTGGATGGTTGCTTATGGACCTTATGACGCACCACCTGAGCAGCAGATTGTAATAGCAACAATAGTAGAAGCTGTAAATACTTGGGAGTGGTGGGCACCCTATGCAACTAATATTATATTCCAAGGAATATTTGCTAATCAGACCTATGAAGAGGCTATTGAGAAACTTGGATTTAAATATCTATTAAAAATGTATGGAAGGATGGAATAATGAAATTTCATATATTAGATAAAATTGATTATGTTATTCTCCTTTGTGTTATTATGCTTTCCTTTTTTGGAATTATCTTTATCTATTCATCAGGAATTAATTCTGATGGTCTTTTGGTTTCCAATGAATATTATAAACAAATAATTTGGTTCTGCATAGGTTTAGCCCTTATGGTATTTATTGCAGTTTTTGATTATCGAAAATTAAAAAGATATTCAATGCATTTATATTGTGTTATTCTCATAGTTTTTATTTATACAAAGTTTTTTGGTAGATATGTAAATGGAGCAAAAAGCTGGATTGGTATTGGAAGTCTTGGAATTCAGCCTTCTGAACCAGGAAAGATTATATATCTTTTATATCTTTCAAAATTTTTAGAACAGTCTAAAAATGCACCACCTTTAAAACGCTTTTTAAAAGCTCTTATTATTATGGTGACTCCAGCAGGATTGATTTTATTACAGCCTGATTTAGGAACAGCTACTGTATATATTCCTATTTTTATTTGTATGTGTTTTATTGCAGGTATTCCAAATCGATATTTAGCATTAGTCATTGGAATTGGAATGGGCACGATTCTATGTACGGTTCTTCCTATTTGGCAAGTTGAAATTGCAAAAAAAACTGTTCCTGCAGTTAATATACTTACAAATACAAAACTTCGTCTTATTGTTTTATCAGCAATAATACTTATAATCCTTATTAGTATTACAGGATATATTCTTTTTAGAACCAGATATTTTTATTGGATAACATTTGTATCTTGTATTATTGCAGCTTCATTAATTTTATCAGTTGCAGCAGGTAAAGTTTTAAAACCTTATCAAATACAAAGATTGATTGTATTTCTAGATCCTTCTAGTGACCCACGAGGTTCTGGTTGGCATATTATACAGTCAAAAATAGCTATTGGTTCTGGAAATCTCTGGGGAAAAGGATTTATGAAAGGAACTCAAAGTCATTATCGTTTTTTGCCAGAACAAAGTACTGACTTTATTTTTAGTATTTCTGCAGAAGAAATTGGATTTATAGGATGTATGATTTTCTTCACACTTTTCCTTACAATATTTTTAAGAATTATATATATTATAAAAGTTTCTAATAATATATATGGAATATTTATTGCATCTGGTATATTAGGAATGTATTTCTTCCATTTTGCAGTAAATGTCGGTATGGTTATGGGAATGATGCCAATTACAGGTATTCCTCTTCCTTTTTTATCATATGGAGGTTCAGCTCTTCTTACAAATATGATGGCAGCAGGATTACTTATGAGTATTCATGCAAGAAAACTTAATTTTGATGATAATATAATATGATTGATCTTGTTAATCCAGTTAAAGTTTTTTCCTATAAGTTAAATAAAGTACAATCTCCATCGAGATATATCGGTGGAGAATATGGTTCGATTATAAAGGAACACACTGAAAATGATAATTTATATAATGTAGCTGTATCTTTTCCAGATTTATATGAAATTGGGATGTCTAATCAAGCTATAAAAATAATATACAATGGACTTAATGCCTATGAAAATATTCGTTGTGAACGAGTTTTTGCACCTGACATTGATTTTGAAAATTTATTAAAATCAGAAAACATTCCTTTATATACTCTCGAAACAGGAATGCCTTTATGTAAAACAGATTTAGTAGCATTTTCGATAGGATATGAATTATGTGCTACGGAAATTCTTGCAATTCTTGATGATGGAAAAATTCCTCTTCTTGCAAAAGATCGTTTAGATTCAGACCCCATTGTAATAGCTGGCGGGTGTGGCATTACAAATCCAGCACCTTTAAGTTCTTTTTTTGATGCAATAATGATTGGAGAGGCAGAAAATAATCTCTTTGAGTTAGTAAAAAATCTTGCTGAAAAAAAGAAAATTGGCTTTTCCAGAAAGCAACTTTTGGATTATATTTCACAACAACCTTTCATGTGGACTTCAGAATCGACTCATGTTTCATATCGAGCTATTCAAAATGATTTTGGTTTAGTTCCATCTATTCCAACATGGTATCCACAGCCAACCATAAAGCCTGTTCAAGATCATGGTGTTGTAGAAATAATGAGAGGTTGTCCAAATGGATGTCGCTTTTGTCATGCAGGAATATATTATAGACCAACAAGAATAAAAGCTCTAAACCTTATAATAGATGAAATTGATCACCTTGTATTTGATGCAGGTTATAGAGAAATTAGTTTAAATTCTCTTAGTTCCGCAGATTTTCCAGATATAGCAGGACTTTTGGATATTCTGAACAATCGCTACAAAGGATATAATATATCATTTCAACTTCCATCCTTAAAAGTTAATAGTTTTTCTTTGCCTATTTTGGAAAAACTTTCTTCCGTTCGAAAAAGCGGTCTTACATTTGCGGTTGAAACACCAGAAGAAGCTTGGCAATTAAGCTTAAATAAGGAAGTATATGCACAGCACTTAGTAGACATCATAAAACAAGCAAAAAATATGGGTTGGAGCAGTGCAAAATTCTACTTTATGATAGGGCTTCCTGTTAATGAATCTACAAAAACAGAGGAAGAGACTATTGTTGATTTTTTATTGGATTTGCAACAACAAACTAGAATACAGTGTAATGTTAATATTGGAGTTTTTATACCAAAACCTCATACCCCTTATCAATGGGTAAAACAGCTTACTCCTAAAGAAGCTAAAAAGAAAGTAGATTATATTTATTCAAAACTTCCACGTGGTAAGTTTAAACTGAACCGTCAGAATTTTGATTTAACAATATTAGAGGGATTACTTAGTCGTGGCAATAAAAATGTTGGAAATATAATTTTGCAAGCTTATAAAAAAGGATCTCGATTCGATGCTTGGGACGATTATTTACGAAAGAATATGAAATTTTGGACAGAGGCATTTGAACAAGCAGATTTTAATGTATATAATTGGATTTATAGAGATTGGAATATAGATGAAAAACTTCCATGGGATAATGTAAGTCTTGGACCTTCAAAAGAATTCTACAAAAAGGAATGGCAAAAATCTATTAACAATATGCTTACTCCAAAATGTGAAGCATCATGTTCTCATCCATGCGGTATTTGTAATAAAAAAAATGATGTAAAAGTTTATAAAATACATGATATAGAAGGAAAAAATAACTTATACAATATAAAGAAAATACCCAAGCCTGTAAAACATGAAGAATGTAATATTCCAATTTTATATCGAGTTATTTTTTATTTTACACGAATAAAAGGAGGAGAATTTACAGCTTATTTGTCTCAAGTCGAAACTTTTCATAAAGCTATGCTTCGCAGTAATCTTCCGTTTAGTTTTACGGCAGGTTTTAATCCTTTACCAAGAATAGAATTCGTTACAGCAATGTCATTAGGTGTAAAATCTTTAGAAGAAGTCGCAACATGCTATCTATATGAACCATACTCAGAAAATCAATTTATAGAAAAAATGAATAAAGTTCTTCCCCAATACTATAATATTACAAATGCTTATATATTTCCTGTAACAAATTTAAGAAAACGAGAATCACTATCTCAAAATCTTTTTGGTGGTTTATATCAATATGATTTTTATAATTCTAAAGAAAAAAAAATCTTTTTAAATTCTATAGAATACAAAAAATTACAAAATGAATGTAATTATGAGTTCGTTGAAAATAATGAATCAACTATTCATATAAAAGCTGTTCAAAGCGATAAAAAGATGAGAATTGCTTTAGAAAATTTATTTGAAAAGCCTTGGTATGAAATAGCTGAAATAAAAAAATTGCAAACACTTGCAACTCAGAAGATTTCTGGATGGACAGCAATAGATGAAGAAAATTGGAGGAAGAATAATACTTCATTTAAAAAAGATACTTCTATTGAAAATACTGTGTCGAACGAATCCATATCTTATATGGAACTTTATAAAAGAATTGCTAAAATAAATAAAGATCTTATTGATAAAAAAAATGAATTAGACGTGGAAAAGGAACATCTCTTTAAAAGTATAAATAAAAATATATTTTAGTAGACAGAATATAAATTATAATCATTAATAAAACTATAAATTTAGATACTCTTTATATAGTTTTATTAATGATATTAACTTCAAAAACACAGTCATCACTCACATTAACTGTTCTAATTTTTCTTTTATAAAATCACTTTTTACTTTCAAATCTATAGAATTTGTTTTAAGTTTTATTATATTTGGATGCCCAGAATCAAGCATAACAACACCTATATTTTTCTTTATTATTCGTAATATTTTATCAACATTTAGTTTTTCAAAATTACCAAATTCTATAGTAACAATACCATTTTTTTCACGAAGCGATGTAATGGATAATTTATTACAAATAATGCGAATTTTAGAAAGACTTAGAAGACTATTAACTTCATCTGGAATAGGTCCAAAGCGATCATACAGTTCATCATATACAGCATTAAGTTCATCAGTTGAACTAATTGCAGCTATTTTTTTATAAAGCTCCATTTTTATTTCAAGATCTTTTATATAAGTTTCTGGGATAAAACCTGTATATTCTAATTCCAAAAGGACCTCTTCTGGTGCATGCCAATCACTATTGGAAAGTCTTTCTATTGCAGAGTTGAGTAACTGCAAGTACATTTCAAAACCGACAGCATAAACTTCACCACTCTGATCTTTTCCTAAAAGATTTCCGGCACCTCGAATTTCCATATCTTTCATGGCAATTTTAAATCCAGAACCAAGTTCTGTAAAATCACTAATAACTTGAAGACGTTTCATCGCAATTTCACTCAGAGCCTTATTCTCTGGATAAAATAAATAAGCATAAGCCTTACGATCACTACGGCCAACACGACCTCGTAACTGATATAACTGACTAACTCCATACATATCAGCACGATCTATAATAATTGTATTTACATTCGGAATATCAATACCATTTTCTATAATAGTCGTAGCAACAAGAACATTAAATCCACCCATTTTAAATCGTCTGAAAATATCATCTAACTGTTCGCTGGTCATTTGACCATGAGCTATATCTATCATCATTTCAGGCACGATTTTCTCTAATTTTATTCTAGTCTCTTCAAGAGTTTCAACTCTATTATGTAAATAAAAAACCTGACCACCCCGCTCAACTTCTTGTCTTATAGCTTTTGCTACTTTTTCATCAGAGTATGCTTCTATTGCCGTTTCAATAGGTTGTCTATTATGAGGAGG
>CACXDK010000180.1 GCA_902766345.1 uncultured Spirochaetaceae bacterium
AATGCAGTACGTGAATACTGGAGAATTTACATTAAAAATAAGCCTAAAGAAATTTATGGTATCTTGTTACTTATTGGGGTTCCAAGAGTTTATATTAGTGAAGGTCAGTATGTGGCAGACCTTGAATTTTTTATGGAAACTGATAAAATAGTTAAGTATACTTATTACTGACTATATTTATAGGAGGACACTATGAAGAAGATAATTGCTTTGTTGGCAGCTGCTCTCGTATCTGCAGCAACTTTGGTATGTGCACAGACTGCTGGCGACCCTACTGCACAGGGAGCAGACATCTACGCAGACCGCACAACAAGAACAATTAATGTTGAAGACAAGTATGCAGACTTGCATCCTACAGCTTCAAACGTAAAGATTACACTTGAGTACACACCTCTTACAGGTGAAGTTCGTCTTTACTATGAATGCCTTGCTGCTAACTTTGAAGTTGGAGAAGCAATGAATACTGCTATGGGCGTATACCAGGACTTTGCACAGGAGCACGGCTACAAACATTATTACTACAGAGCAAAGGACAAGACTAAGTACTTCAGAGATAATTCTTCTGGAGCAAACCTTAGAATGGCACGCTACAATTCTTACGTATATTTTACAAAATAAACGGTTGTAATGCTGGCAAAGGGAATGCGGCTATAGGTGAAAGCCTAGGTTGCATTCCCTTTTTTTGTTGCTTTTTCTCGATTTTGAGTATACGCTATATATATAAGCAGTTATGAACAAAAAGAAACCAAATAAAAAGAAATCGAAAATAAAAGTCAGGTTGAAGTCTCTTTTTAAAAGAACCGTAAGAGTCTTCAAAAATCCACTTACGTATTTATGGATTTTAATTCCTATAGTAATGGGGTCTCTAGTCCTACTTATTTTTAAGTACGAAGCTGGTGTCTCCATGGCAAGTCTTGCAGACAGTTTATGGAACTTTCTTGTCATATTCGTTGCAGGTTACTATGACATTTGTGTAGTTACACCGCTTGGTAGATTTTACAGCTTTATAATATTGATTCTTGGTATATTAGTTGGAAGTGTTGTTACTGGTAAAATTGCGTCCATCTTCATGGATGCTCAGATGAAAAAAGATAAGGGGTTGGCAAAAATAAAGACAATGGAAGGACATTTTTTACTTTGTGGATGGAGAGATGATTTTGAAAGGATATTGGACAGTGTGTTAAATTCCAATCCTGATATAACACCTGAGCGTATTGTTCTTGTAAATGATGCTCCTGCGGAACAGGTGGAACAGCTTATGGCTCAGAAACGCTTTAAGGGGTTAAGCTATGTGTCTGGTGATTTCTCAGACGAGTCAACTTTAAAACGTGCTCACGTAGATACGGCTACAAGGGCTCTTATTATTTCTGACAGTTCCAGAAAGTTTTCAAGACTTGAAACTGACTCTAGAACGGTTCTTGCTGCACTCACAATATCAAATTTAAATCAGGGTGTGTATATTGCCGCAGAAATTTCCGATGCCAAGTTTAAGAAACATCTTGAAATGGCTCACTGCGATGAAATAATCATGACTTCTAACTATGAGTTCAGCCTTCTTGCTACGGCTTCCAGCGGTCTGGGATACAGTAACGTAATCATGGAGCTTATAGGTAATGATGCTTATTCTGGAATAATAATAGAAGACATTCCTTCAAAATTCATAGGAAAGACCTATAAAGAATTTAAGGACTCCTTGGAACTTGATAACTCTTCCATTCTCATTGGATTGTTGATGAATACTGGAAACTTCTATCAGCGCAGAAAGGAAGCCCTTAGGGAAGCCCAGAAAAACCCTGATGTAAAAAAAATCGTAACAAACCTGCAGAAAGTAAAGCTTTTGAAGAGCAATGCTCCTATTCTTGCTCCGTCTGATGATGTATTGATTCAGCAGAGCACAAAAGCCATATTCGTAAAAGGCAAGGATACGCAAGATGAAAAATAAAGAAACTGATGAAGAATATGAAAAAAAGCTTTTGGACAGGGTTGTAAAGCTCCCTCTGTTTTCTCCTTTTGCAGAACCTACGGAATTTAATACAAAGGTAATGAAACTTGTCATATCCTGTTTTTCCGTAAAAAAGTTCAAGAAGGGCGATAAAATTATACAGGAAGGCGAAATCGGTGACGAATTCTACATTCTGCATTCAGGTAGCGTAAAGATTTTTAAGAATACCCTTTCTGGCGATATTATTGCACTTGCAAATCTTTCTGCTGAGCAAAATGTTTTCTTTGGTGAAAATGCCCTCAT
>CACXDK010000181.1 GCA_902766345.1 uncultured Spirochaetaceae bacterium
TATGAAATTATTTATGAAAATACCTTTGCCAATAAAATAAGCTCGTATTCTGAGGTTGAAACCTTGGGCGACTATTCCTGTCAGACGTTGAATAAAGATCAGCTGCGTAAGCTGTTGCTGGAAAGTTGATAACTTTGTTTATGCCAGTGAAAATTTTCTTTACATTTTTAAGATTGGATTTATAATTAATATTATAATCTTTTTTATGATAAAGGAGTGAAAATAATGAAGAAGATTTTTGCTTTGGCATTGGCTGCCTGTGTAAGCATTGCAGGAGCTTTTGCATTTGATGTTGGTTCTATCCGTGGTTCTTGGATAGATGAACGCTATGATGCTAAATGGACCTTCAGTGCAAATCAGATTGATTTGTACATAGCAAGTACAGGTCAGCATGTATATACATTTACTGATGATAATATTGAAGGCTTTAAAGTAAACATGCAGACTACAGGAGCTTCTATTTCTTTCAGATGTCCTGGTGCACGCCGCTACTATACTTTTACAAAGCCTGTAGAACTTACAACAGATTTGGATGTAAACATTAATCCAGACTGGACTGACCTTGACTACAGAACCCGCTTTAAGTACGTAGAAGGTACAATGCAATAATTTTTAAGACACAAGGCACTGTGGTTCTTGCTACAGTGCCTTTTTTATTATATTTTTAAATTATGTATTCTAAAAATAATGTTGCCCCGCAGCCTCCTATGGGCTGGAATTCTTACGATTATTACAATACAACCGTAAATGAAGAACAGGTTCGTGCCAATGCAGAATACATGGCACAGAATTTAAAAGAATATGGCTGGAATTACATTGTAGTTGACATCCAGTGGTCAGATCCTAATGCAGGAACCCGTACCGATGTGCAGTATGTTCCGTTTACACAGTTCTGCATAGATGAATATTCAAGGCAGATTCCTGCTCCAAACCGTTTTCCTTCAAGTAAAGACGGCAAGGGGTTTGCTCCTCTTGCAGAATATATTCACAGTCTGGGGCTTAAATTCGGCATTCATATAATGAGGGGCATTCCTAGAATTTGTGCCCATAATCACACAAAGATTTTTGGCACGGATGTTACTGCAGACCAGATAGCAAATCCTTTCAGCATAAGCCGCTGGAATGGTGATATGTATGGGGTTGATTATACAAAGGCTGGTGCACAGGAATATTATGACAGCGTATTTGCACTTTATGCCCAGTGGGGTGTAGACTTTGTAAAAGTTGATGACATCTGCAATACAAACATGTATCCGTCTAATCCTTATTCTGCAGAAAAAGAAATTGAAATGATAGCGCATGCCATTGAAAGATGCGGTAGACCGATGGTTCTTAGCCTTAGTCCCGGACCTGCTGTTATTGAAAAGGCTTGGCATCTGGAAAAATATGCAAACATGTGGCGCATTACTGATGATTTTTGGGATGACTGGACCTTGCTCAAGGCTATGTTTGAACGCTGTGAGGTGTGGCAGAAACATGTTGGTGGCGGAAACTGGCCTGACTGTGACATGCTCCCTTTAGGCAAGCTTGGTGAAGGCTGGGGCAAAGGTTCCTGGCAGACTCGTTTTACTCCTGAAGAACAGCGTTCCATGATGACTTTGTGGTGTATTTTCAGAAGTCCATTAATGATTGGTACAGATTTGCCACAGTTGGATGAAAATACTAAAGAGCTTCTTACAAATAGGGAAGTTCTTTGGGTGCAGCGTTTCGCTAGGGATGCATTTCAGGTGATGAGAAATGAAAAACAGTGTGTTTGGGCTAGTTATGGCGGAGGATGCCCAGCTTCTGGAATGCAGATATATGTAGCTTTGTTTAATCTTTCTGATAAAGAAGATGATGTAACTATTCGGCTGTCGGAAATTGAAGGAATTCAGGCTCAGAATACCTATCAGGTACGAAATCTGTGGGAAAAGTCTGACATGTTCCCTCTTGCTGGGGATACCCTTTTGAGCCTGATGGTAAAAGCACATGATGCGGTTTTGTTAAAACTGAGTTGAGTTTTACTAAAACTTATTAAGTATACATGCACAGTTGCTATAATTACGTGAAATTGCTATACTTAGCGCATTATTTTATCTGAATAAAATTAATTATAAGAGGATGTATATGATTACACTTAAATTTGGTGGAACAAGTATGGGTTCTGCCCGTCGCATTCTGAACAGCGTTGATATTATGATCGGACGTGCCTCTGGGGATCGTATTTCTGTTGTTGTTAGTGCTGTGGCTGGAGTTTCTAATAAGCTTCAGGAGGCTATTGACGGGTGTGTTGCAGGCGGTTCTGCTGAAAATTATGTAACGCAGATTAAGAATATACATTACGACATTTGTTCAGAAATAAAGGCAAGTGTTGCTGAATTTGACAAAGAAAGTGTTGTTGCAAAAATAGATGGAACTCTTAAAGAGCTTGAAAAGCTTCTTTCTGGTCTTGTTTCTTTCGGAGAATGTCCAAAGAGCGTTCACTGCCGCATTATGGGAATGGGAGAACTTATGTGTGCTCCTATTGTAGAAGCTGTACTTGCTGCTAAAAAGCAGAGCGTTCTTCTTCTTGATTCCCGTAAATTTATTTATACAACAGGCTCTCAGAAAGAGGGTGACCCTGATTATTCACGCTGTGCAGAAGCTTTTGCTCCATATAGAGAAGGTTCTGCAAATTCTGTACAGATTCTTTTGTTCCCAGGATTTATCTGCTCTTGGATTGGCGGTACTGGTGCAAAACCTGTAATGGGATTGCTTGGACGTAACGGCAGCGACTTTTCTGCTGCTGTAGTTGGTGCTTCTCTTGGTTCTAAAAAAGTAGAATTCTGGACAGATGTTGATGGAATTTATTCTGCTGATCCTCGCATTGTAAAAGATGCTGTTCTTGTTCAGGATATGAGCTATGAAGAAGCAATGGAACTTTCATTCTTTGGAAGCAAAGTTCTTCATCCAAAAACCCTTGCACCTCTTGCTGCAAAAAATATTGAAGCCTGGAGCTTGAACAGCCACAATCCTGCTGCCAGAGGAACCCGCATTGGTAAAGGTCCTTTTGAAAGCGAAAAGAAAGCTGGTCCTGTACGCGGCATAAGCTGTCTTAAAGACTGTGCAATGGTTTCTGTAAGCGGTTCTGGCATGAAGGGACGCAAAGGCATGGCTACACGCATTTTCTCTGCTGTAAGTAATGCTGGCATTTCCATTCTGCTTATTACTCAGTCTTCTTCTGAATATACACTTTCCTTCTGTGTTCGCAAGGAATTTGCAAATCGTGTTCAGGATGTTCTTAAAAGTGAATTTGCTCTTGAAATTGCAGGTAAACTTGTAAATCAGATTGATGTACGTCCAGACTGTGCTATTGTTTCTATTATTGGCGATGCAATGAAGGAAAAACGTGGTGTTGCAGGTACCTTCTTTAATGCAATTGCTACTCGTGACATTAACATTATGGCTATTGCACAGGGAGCTGGTGAGCGTTCAATTTCTGCTGTAATTAATGCTGCTGACGGTGATACGGCTGTACGCATTGTTCATAAATTCTTCTTTAATACTGTTCAGACAATTCAGGTTTATGCATTCGGTGCAGGAACTATTGGCGGAACAATGCTTGATCAGATTTACGAACAGCAGAAGTCTCTTCTTGCACAGGGAATTGATATTCGCGTAATGGCAATTGCAAACATTGACGGTATGATTTTCAATGCTCATGGAATTGACTTGAAAGACTGGCGTGAACAGGTTAAGAAAGACGGAGAAAAGACAGACCTTGACCACATTCTTGAGTTTGTCCGCTATACAAAGCCTCTTAATCCTATATTTGTTGACTGTACTGCAAGCTACGATTTGCCAGAACGCTATATAGACATTCTTAAAGCTGGCATGAACATTGCAACTCCTAACAAGCGTGCAAACTCTATGAGCATGGATTTTTACCGCAAGTTGCGTGAGACTGCAAATGAAATGCATGTGCGCTTCCTTTATGAAACAAACGTTGGTGCTGGACTTCCTATTATTGATACTCTTCAGAACTTGTTTAAGTCTGGAGACCGCCTTACAGCCTTTAATGGAATTATGTCTGGTTCTCTCAGTTACATTTTTGGACGCCTTGATGAAGGTGCTAAGTTTAGTGAAGCTGTTCTTCAGGCAAAGGAACTTCGCTATACAGAGCCAGATCCTCGCGATGACCTTAAGGGAACAGACGTTGCACGTAAGGCTTTGATTATTGCCCGTGAAGCTGGAATGGATATAGAAATTGAAGACATTCAGATGAATTCTATCTTCCCAGAAGGATTCAGTCTTGAAGGTTCTACAGAAGAGTTCCTTAAGAAACTGCCAGAACTTGATGATTATTTTGATAAGAAAATGGCAGCTCTTAAAAAAGAAAATAAAGTACTCCGCATGGGTGCAAGCATTAAAGACGGAAAAGTCAGCGTAGGAATGCTTGAAGTAGGACCTGAAGATCCATTGTACGGTGTACGCGGTGGAGAAAATGCCTTTGTATTTACAACAGCACGTTACACTCCAATTCCTTTGACTGTTCGCGGTTATGGTGCTGGTGCTGGTGTTACAGCTGCTGGCGTATTTGGTGACATTTTGCGTACTGTAAGCTGGAATATGTCCAGTTTCTAAAATAGGCAGGTGCTAATTGGTTGTAGTTCTTAAGAAAGACATTTCTGAAAACCAGAAGAACGGCATACGAGACTTTCTTGTTCAGAAGAATTTTAAGGTGAATGAGATTGTCGGAGAAGAAGATACTGTTATTGCCGCTGTCGGCAGACATTCTGTTGACAAGGTTGAAGTTGAAGCTCTTCCTGGTGTGTATGCCGTAATTCCTATCAGTAAACCATATAAGCTTGCAAGCCGTGAGTTTAAAAGGGAAAATACTATTGTAGAAGTGCCTAACAGGCGTGGACAGAAAATCCGCATTGGAGGAAACAGGGTTGTTGCAATTGCTGGTCCTCGTGCAGTAGAAAGCCGTGAGCAGATTATGGAAACGGCTGCGGCTGTTGCTGCAAGCGGTGCTGTCATGCTTAGAGGCGGTGCTTACGAGCCTAATTCTTCTCCTTATAAATTTCAGGGGCTTGGCGAACAGGCTTTGAAATATCTGAAAGAAGCTGGTGACAAATATGGTCTTCCGATTGTAACGGAAATTCTTTCTCCTGAACTTATTCCTGTAATGCAGGATTATGTTGATGTGTACCAGATTGGTGCACGCAACATGCAGGATTTTAATCTGCTTAAAAAAGTTGGTGCTACAGGAAAGCCTGTTATTTTGCGCCGAAGTCATTCTGCAACTCTTGAAGAACTGCTTATGTCGGCAGAATATCTGCTTTCTTCTGGTACCGATAATGTCATTCTTTGTGAACGCGGAATAAGGACTTTTGAGCCTTCTACACGTAATACATTGGATCTTTCGGCTGTACCTATGCTCAGGGCTCTTACACATCTTCCTATTATTGTAGATCCAAGTCATTCGCTTTCTGTTCGTGACAGTGTAAGTTCTATGGGACTTGCTGCAATTGCATCTGGTGCAGACGGCTTGATGCTTGAAGTACACAGTCATCCGGAGAAGGCTTTAGTTGATGGTGCTTCTTCAATGATGCCTGCACAGTTTGATAAGATGATGCATGATATTGAAGCTCTTGCTCCTGTAATGGGCAAAGCCGTTGCACATATCCGTGAGGAAAAACGCGAGAAGGTTGTTTGTGCTTATAGTGGAAAGCGCGGTGCGTATGCAGAACAGGCTATAAGCAGATATTTTGA
>CACXDK010000182.1 GCA_902766345.1 uncultured Spirochaetaceae bacterium
CTGCAATGTAGCTTAGAATTCCGTATTTTTCATCGAGTTGTAAAAACTGCATAGAGGTAAGATTATGCTCTCGTTTGTATTCTTCCGTAGCAAGATACATCAAGAAAATTGAATTATTCAATCGTAAATCTGACATAAAACACCTCCTCTGCAATTCATTACTGGCAAAACTGAACCTTCCCGCTTATAGTATAATGCTTTTTAACGAAAAAATCTATATTATAATTAGATGCATTCCTCAGAACGACTTTGCCATCGGCTTTTCAAAAGCTTTCGACATCATTTTAATTATTAAATTTTTATACTTCCATCAGCATTTCTACCGAGCATTCAAGAGCTTTGGAAAGAGCAATTACGCTTTCTGCTTTTGCAGCATTTATATTCTTTAGTCTCTGTTCATATTGCTGAATTGTGCGCACCTGAACTCCGGAAACCTCAGCTAATTCACTTTGAGAAAGTCCTGCTGCAAGACGATATTTTTTAAGATTTGTTTCGCCTTTTCGGGAATTATAAAGCTCTCTCATCTTGTCACAGAACTGGGAAATATCCATTTCGTGATAAGGATTATACATAGCCCTTATTTCTGTAATAGGGATCAATGAGTTTATTTGCTTAAAAGTCAGATTGGTTTGCCATTGAAAAAAATCCAATGCCCACCCCACCCAATATTCTGGACTTCGATTCGCTGCTGGACGATATTCTTTTGCAAGATTTTCATTTCCAACTACTTCCAGTGCTAATTCTACACCCGATTTTCCTGCAATTATTGAAGATTCTCCAGATTCAAAACGATTAGATACAGTTGATTCTAAAAAGCTCTGATAAAATTTTTCAAGAGACATATTTAAATCATAAACTGCAAAATCAAGCATTGAGGCAAGTGTGCTTTGGGCTTTTGAAAGATAATTCTTATCGTAAGCGAGGATCATCAGCTTTAATCTCCTCATCCAGAATCTGAATAATGTACAAATCTCCACGCTGCCTTTTGTTTTTCTCTACATCAAAATACTGACGACGTGCACTCTTATCGCGTAATTCTTTCTTTGCAAACCATTCAGAAGATTCAGCAATTTCGTATCCTTTAAAATGAATTGCATCAAAAGCCTTCTTACTTTTTAATACAAACTGATTTCCAAGTTTTCCCAGTTTCATTGCATTTCCCAACTGCCGCACAGAAATTGCACCATTAATAAAATCCTGTGCAAAAGAGAAATAGCTGTCATCTGCCCTGAAACCTACAATAATGTCATATTCTTTATATGGAACAGCAAAGTTTTTTAAAAGATAATCCTTTGCTTCCTGAGCAAGTGCGGAACCAATATCGAAGATTCTGTTTTCAAGAAGAACTGCAAGCCAGTGAAGAATTGTATATTCACCTGAGTTTAAGTTAAAAATGGAAAGACCATCCGTTTCGATTTTATAGATGTTTGCATAACCGTCAGTATCTTTTGAAACACCCCATTCTTTTGCAATGCTTAATTCTTCTGTGCAATAAAAACCTAGCCCGTAATCATTACGAACCTTTCCGAATCCAAAGACAGGTTTTTCAATAATTGAGGCAGAACCATGATAGATTGTCTTTTCCATAACATCATTATACTCCCAAAGATGTATAATTAACAAGTGCTATTTGTCTGTTTAATTGTTTTGAACAATAAGAGACTTCCTTATCTCATGTATGATATCTGAAAACTCATCAGACCTAGATTCCAAAAGTCCGTGGGTCATATCTTTCATGATGTACATCTTTTTTTTAGGAGCTTCAACCAAATCAAAATATTCCTGTGCCAGAATCCAGTTTGTCTGGTAATCCCTGTCGCCGTTGATGTTGTAATAAGGAACATTATACGAATGCCTGTCATTAAGCGCAAACTTTTTAAATTCTGGAGAATACAAAAATCTTTCGTAATCCTTGAATCCAGTAGAAAAATACCGCACATAGCCCACCAATTCCCATAACGAATAGTAAGGATTAAAAATCATTGCTTTTGCAAGGCTGTAATCCCTTCCCTGTGCAAACATATCATAGCCGTACTTTTCCATAAGCCTTTGACGTGCCAAAAGTTTTTTGTGTTCATCTTTTCCCTCAAGGCTCAAAAGCAGTTCTTTATCTTCTTTATCGCCTTTTGCCCAGCTTTTTGCAGCCTGTTCCAATGCCTTTTCGTTTTCATCCATATTAATAATCTGACCAGTTCCGATATAGGCATCGTAATATTCAGGATAAAGAAGGACAAGGTTTGAACCAAAAAAAGTTCCCCATGAATGCCCTAAAAGAGTAATTTTATCTTTTTTTAAATAACTCAAAAGGAACTCCGTCATCTCCTTACCGTCCTGCATGAACATGTCATAAGTAAGGACTGTACCGTTCTGTTTTTTATCATAGCTTTTACCGCAGTTACGCTGATCCCACGTAACAACGGTGTACACATCGGCCCACTTTCTGGTAAAAACATAGTCATAAGGACTTGTAGCAGTTCCTGGCCCTCCGTGCAGATATAAAAGGACGGGATTATTCAAGTCTTTTCCGTAGATATTAATCCACTGCCATGTTCCGTTAATTTCAACAAAAACCGTTTCGTTTATGCCGCCTTCAGGAACCCTTTTATTAAGAGCTCTTCCTATAAGGCGTACAGCCTCGAATCCAATCAACAAGACACACAAGAATACAACAATACATTTAAAAATCTTTACTTTCATAGATAACAAACCAATATTTTATTTTTCGTCTTTTACACCTTGCAGAATTTCCTGATAAATGAACTCATTAATACAAAACGGATTTTACCTTTCAAGTCTAAAAGGCTTTTCTGCTTCTTTTTTTGAGAGAAATCTATTGTCTCTATATACGAGATGACCATCTGAGTTTTAGAGCTTCTGTAACCAGAATAGTCCC
>CACXDK010000183.1 GCA_902766345.1 uncultured Spirochaetaceae bacterium
CAAAAATAAAATATACATTGAGAACAATGCTGATTTTGAACTGCCGTCAACAGCAGACATACTACTTGCATACGAAGAAGGCATAAAACAGAGTATTACACCAATTTCTTTTAATCCGCAGGAATGCCTATACCCTAAAAACCTTTTTACAGACCAACGAAGAACTGTCGTTGTCAGGACATTGTACTACAATAACTTCATCTACGGATACATGGTTTACGCCCCTGAAAATCTTCCGGCTACACTTTACGACACAACGTACAACATGATTTCACTTGTCTTTAATTCTTCTGTCTTCTATACAGAAAAACTGGCATTAGAAAATCATCAAAATCTCGTAATGGAACAGCTTGAGCAGACTAATATTCAGCTTACAGACATTTCTCAGACAGATGAAATGACCAAGCTGTACAATCGGCGGGGTTTCTTTAATTTAGGTCAGCAGACCATAAATCTTGCCATTGAAATGGGCAAAAAAGGACTTGTATTCTATTCTGACATGGACGGTCTAAAGAAGATTAACGATACTTACGGACACGAAGCAGGAGATCAGGCAATAACAGGCATGGCTCTTGTTCTGCGTAAGGTTTTCCGAGCTCATGATGTTCTAGGAAGGCTTGGCGGAGATGAGTTTGTAATTGTTTCAGCAGGCATTGACGCTTCATCTCTTCCTAGAATAAAAGAACGTATTAACGAATCTTGCGAAGAATGGTACATGAAAACACATTCCCCTTTCCGTCTGAACATAAGTATAGGTGCAGTAGAATTTAATGAAGGAAATACCGATCTAGAAACCTTACTTACAATGGCAGATAAGATTCTTTACGAAGAAAAAGTAAAAAAGCATACCCGCTCAGCTTTAAAAGATTTGAATTAGATTAAGCACCTGCTAAATTAAAGTCTTTCGGCACAAAAAGTGTTCCAGACTGAGTTCCATCAACAAGGGAAGACAATGGCTTTTCATTACGGCTATTTGCCAAAACAAGAGGAATGCCAGAAGCCGTTGTTTTTTCCGCAGCCTGAATTTTTGTACGTATGCCACCAGTGCCAAAACTATTTGTATTACCCAACGTAATCTTTTTCAAAAGCTCAGGAATATCTGCCACAGTTTCAACAAGCTTTGCATTAGGATTAGTCTTTGGATTATCAGTGTAAACACCATCTATATCGCTAAACAGAATTAACAAGTCTGCACTCCACAGAATTGCTGTCAATGCAGAAAGGTTATCATTATCACCAATGCTATTTTCCTCAAACGAAACTGAATCGTTTTCATTAATAATAGGAACAACCCCCTCGTCTACAAGTGTAAACAGAGTGTTACGCATATTCAGTGTATGATGATAATCTTCAAAATCTTCTTTTATAAACAAAAGCTGTGCAACATGAAGCTGTTCCTGCTGAAAAGCTTCGCGCCATTTATCCATCAGCTCAACCTGACCAATTGCACACAAAGCCTGGCGGTAATGCATATCTTTTTTATGTGCCCAGCCATTAATACTTGAAAGCCCTGCAACCTGTGCACCAGAGGATACAATAATTACCTGCTTGCCCATAGAAATCAGTTTTGAACATTCACCCGCAATCTGATTCATAAAATCAAGATTTATTGTACCATCTGCCTTTGCAAGCGAATTGCTTCCAAATTTTATAACTATCTTTTTTGCATTTTGAATTGTTTCTTTTATTGTCATCGTATTTGTCCGTCACCGTCTATTAAAAACTTTGTCGTAGTCAGTGCTTTTATGCCCATTGGTCCGCGTGCATGCAGTTTCTGAGTACTTATGCCAAGCTCTGCACCAAATCCAAATTCTCCACCGTCTGTAAAGCGAGTGCTAGCATTTACATAAACACAGGCTGCATCTACTTTTGCCTGGAAAGCACGAGCATTCGCTCTATTGTTTGTTACAATGCACTCGCTATGCTTTGTGTTATGGGCATTAATAAATGCAATTGCTTCATCTATAGAAGAAACTATCTTTACAGCAAGAATAAAATCCAAAAACTCAAAGCCAAAATCTTCTTCTGTAGCCTTAACAATCTTTGTACTCTTAGAAGGAGTTGAACCATCCAGAATATCATAGCCGTTCAAGATAGCAAAGCTTTCTTCATCCACCCTCAACTCAACTTTTCCAGCAAGTTTCTTTGCAAGAGCAGGAAGGAAGGTTCTAGCCATGTTAGTATGAATCAAAAGAGTTTCTATTGCGTTACAAGCACCAGGGCGCTGAGTCTTAGCATTGTAGGCAATATCACATGCCATTTCAACATCCGCACCATCATCTACATACAAGTGGCAAACACCAGCCCCAGTCTGAATTACAGGGATTTTAGCATTTTCAACAACCGTATTAATAAGACGTGCAGAACCACGTGGCAATACAACATCAATCTTGCCAACAGCTCCTAAAATCTGGTTCACATCATCATGGTCAACACTTTCGCACAAATAAATAGAGTCGCTTACACCATCTTCGCCCGCATCAGAAAGCCCTTCCTTTATAGCCTGCACAATAGCCTTATTTGAAGCTAGTGCAGAAGAAGAACCGCGTAAAAGAATTGCATTACCACTTTTATATGCAAGTGAAAAAGCATCTACCGTAACATTTGGTCTAGATTCATAAATAATGGAAACAACACCGAGAGGCACGCGAACCTGACGAATCTGCATTCCTTTTGGAGCAGTCCATCCTGTAATTTCTTCGCCAATAGGATCGCCCTGATTAATAATAATCTCAATACTGTCTAAAATGCTCTTAAACTTTTTTTCATCAAGGGCAAGGCGCTCTACAAGAGCTTCTGTCATGCCCTTATTACGTGCATCAGCTACATCATTCTTATTTGCATTAAGAATGTCAGCCTTATGTCTAGTAATAGCAGCAGCTACACAGGAAAGCGCATGATTTTTCTGTGCAGCAGTATGGAGTGCAAGAGCTCCAGCACCTGCACGTAAACCGGAACAGATTGCATCAATATCCATAAACAGCCTCTATTAATTTAGTAATTTGCCAAAAAGTACATTCCCAAAAGGGTTACCGCTCTCATCTTAAATTCAGACCAGTCAGCAGTACGTGGAAGATTTTTCATGTACCACCAGAAAATTCCGAATTCAGGATCAATGCGAAGTGCATATTCATTAAATCCCTTTGTCTTTGTCTGTGAACCAAACATAAGATATACAACATCATCTACAATGCTAAAGAACAAAGGATATGCTTCTTTATAAGATTTTTTATTAAGATATGCTATAAATTCATCAAGATGATACAGAACCTGAGCTTTTAATTCTTCATCAGACTTTTCAACCCAAGTCTTCTGAATAAGAAGAACAAGGTTTTTATGAAAACTGAAATTAAGCTTTTCTTCACCGTCAGAGGAAACATCAACAATTTTTTTAAACGAATCGCCAACATTAAATGCACTGGCAATCACTACTGCAGCTGAAGAAATATCTTCATCTGCACTTGCAGAAAGCAACGTCCCTAATGCCTTTACGGCAGAACTATCAACAAACTCTTCAATCTGATCATCATTCATATCATCGATATTCTAGAGTTTTTCGACATTTTTTGCAAGCAGTTCTATTTTTTCAAATCCTTCAAAACAAGGATGCGCTGATTGCTAGAACCACGGAAAGCAAGGCTGATATCTTTTAATTCTTCAACAAAAGGTCCATCCACAAGCACATCTATGTACGAAAGCATTTCATCGGTACAGTCTATGTGCTTTCTGCCACCAGGCTGCAAATCCTTATCATACACATACCCAGTGTAGCACCAGATGTTTTTCTTAGGAAATTTTTCACGCACACGGCGTAAAAAAGGAGTAAGAACTATCTGATTTTCTTCTTCAAAAGGCTCTCCGCCAAGAATAGAAAGACCGCTTATAAAATCTGGCTCTAAAGCTTCAACAATTTCATCTTCAGCCTGCCAGTCAAATTCTTTACCATAGCAGAAATCCCAAGTTTCAGGCTGAAAACATCCCTTACAACAATTACGGCAGCCAGAGACAAACAAAGATACTCTGACCCCCTCACCGTCTGCTATGTCGTATTTTTTTATTGCGCCGTATCTCATTACAGATGCAGAACCCTTTCCTGAATTTCCTGAGTGCGTCCCTGATTCCAGAACTGAGTGCCAATATAACCGCAAGTACGGCGGGCAACATTCATAGTTCCCTGATCACGATTCTTACAGTTAGGACACTCCCACACAAGCTTGTCATCACTGTCCTTTACAATGCGAATTTCACCTGTATAACCGCACTTCTGACAGAAATCACTCTTAGTGTTCAACTCTGCATACATTATATTATTGTAGATATGCCTTAACAAAGCCATCACAGCAGGAATATTCTGTTCCATGTTAGGCACTTCTACATAACTTACAGCTCCACCCGGAGAAAGTTCTTGAAATTCAGATTCAAAAGACAACTTTGTAAAAGCATCAATAGGTTCTGTTACATGAACATGGTAACTGTTTGTAATGTAGTTCTTGTCAGTTACACCCGGGATAATTCCAAAGCGTTTTTTAAGGCACTTTGCAAATTTATATGTAGTGCTTTCAAGCGGAGTACCGTATACAGAATAATCAATGTCCTCATTAGCCTTCCACTTTGCACAGGCATCATTCAACACCTTCATTACTTTAAGTGCAAAAGGCTTTCCCTCTTCATCAGTATGAGACTTACCAGTCATATAGCGTGTACATTCATACAAACCTGCATAACCGAGGGAAATAGTTGAATAGCCTTTATACAAAAGCCTATCTATCTTTTCGCCTTTCTTTAAACGTGCAAGAGCACCATTCTGCCAAAGAATTGGAGCTGCGTCGGACTTTGTACCAACAAGACGGTCATGGCGAATACGCAATGCACG
>CACXDK010000184.1 GCA_902766345.1 uncultured Spirochaetaceae bacterium
GAATTCCTTGAAGGAAAAACTCTCCCAGGCATTGCAATCCTTGCAACAAAATAAATAATTGTCGATAACTTCTAATTAATCGACCAATAAAACTGCCCTTCAACTGCGAAGGGCAGTTTTTTTTAGCGCATATTATCGGAATTAAAAAGTAAAAAAAATATAAAAATTCTTTAAAAAACGTGAATTTTACTCTTTTTTTTTATTTTTGACCTATGTTATAATTCAGTTGCAAGCTTAAGAAGCTGTAAAATAGTCGGAGAATTTTACAGTTTTCCGATTGAATTTTATAAAAAGTAGACTTTGGGAGAGTAGAGCCTATGAAAAATCGTTTGGTAAAGCTTGATGTCAGAACGGCATCATCCGGAAACTTTTTTATGGTTGTCAACAGCAGTAGCGAAACACAGGTGTTTGACAAACTATCTTCAAGCAAAACGTACACAATCACAGCATTTACTTGGGACACGGATACCATGGAAAACATGACTTCAAAATGTGGACGTTTTATCTGGAATTTCAAAAATCGACCAAGAAGAGGTGTGACCATCATTCCTAGTGCGGATACACGAACCTGTACTGTAAAAGTAGAGACAGATGCAATTTCGTGTCCGAATTACTTTTCAGTTTTTGTACGTGACGCTTCTACCGAACAAGGATTTTATTACAACGATGATACGGATTACATCAATGTGAGCCGACAGAAGTGCATTGACTTTTTCCTTGCTAAGAATTGACATTTTGTGTCTTTTGACTAATATTTATAGTAGATAATTTTTTAAGGAGTCGTACATGGCACGTACACATTACATTGCTGGTAACTGGAAGATGAATACTTCTAAGGCTGAAGCTGTTGCTCTTGCAAAGGACCTTGTAGAACAGCTTAAGGGCAAAACAAATAAATTCATGATTGGTGTTCCTTTTGTATACCTTGATGCAGTAGCTCAGGTTGTAAAAGGCTCAAACATCATTCTTGCTGCACAGGATTGTGCTGCAACATCAAACGGAGCTCACACAGGTGAAGTTTCAACAACAATGCTTAAGGATATCGGCTGTAAGTGCGTTATTCTTGGTCACTCAGAGCGCCGCCACGAAATTGGTGAATCTGATGAACTGATTAACAAAAAAGTACGCAAGGCTTTGAATGACGGTCTTGAAGTAGATTTGTGTATTGGTGAACTTCTTGCAGAACGCGAAGCTGGCGAAGCTGAGCAGGTTTGTGCATTCCAGTTGAGCGCAGGCCTTGCAGGTGTTACAGAAGAGCAGATGAAGAATGTTACTATTGCTTATGAACCAGTATGGGCAATCGGTACAGGTAAGACTGCAACTCCAGAAGATGCACAGGCTATCCATAAGTTTATCCGCGGATACATTGCAAAACTCTACAACCAGAAAGTTGCAGACGAAGTAATCATCCAGTACGGTGGATCAATGAAGGCTTCTAACGCAAAGGAACTTCTTGCCCAGCCAGACATTGACGGTGGTCTTATTGGTGGTGCTTCACTTAAGGCAGAAACATTCGTTCCTATCTGTGAACTGTAAGTTTTAGCTGTAATTATAAAAGGACTGTCTTAAATGAAGTGCACTTCATTAAGACAGTCCTTTTTTGTCTGCAGTACTAAGTACTATTAACTTTGTGAAGTTACAAGTTCCGCTGAAGAAAATGCTTGGGGACTGATTGAATCCGTGTGGCATTTTTTATAATGTGGAGACTCTGGAATGGGAATAAATTCAATTGACTAAATATACTTATTAATGTAATATAATAGGACTTAATTTTTTGGAGTATGATAAAATGGGTATTGTAAAGACAATATTGTTTGTTGCATTTGTGATTATCTGTATTCTTTTGATTCTGATGGTTCTTATTCAGAATGAAGATAATAACGGTATGGGCGGTGTTTTCGGAGGCGGTCAGTCTGCTGCATTCGGTGCTCATTCAGCTAGCGTACTTTCTAAGGCAACAGGCGTATTTACAGCATTGTTCTTTGTTATGACCTTTGGACTTGCCCTTTTGAACAAGACATCAGACAGAAGTGCTGATTTGGGAAAGACCGCTGTTCAGGAGCAGGAAAGCACTGTTGAAGCTACTACTGAATCTGGTTCTTGGCTTGACAATATTGAGCCAGAATCTAAATAACAGAGAGGAATAAATGAATCTGCAGCAAGTTTTTTCTAAGGAAAGTATCATTCCTGACTTACAAAGTACTGATAAGGAAGAACTTTTTGAAGAAATGCTGCAGGCTATTATTAACGTTCAGCCAGATATTAACAGGGAAGAAGCTCTTTCTGCACTGTCTGAACGGGAATCAAAAATGACTACAGGTATCATTCCTTCTATTGCAGTCCCTCACTGCAGAATCGATACCGTGCGTGGTGTTGCAGGAGCAATAGGAATTTCACGAAAGGGAATTGATTATGATTCTCTAGACGGAAAGCCTGTTCATTTTGTATTTATGCTTATCTGTAATTCCATTGAAGATGCCCTCCATCTTGAAGTTTTGAAAAATCTTTCAGTAAAATTAGAAAATCCTTCATTTATGCAGAGCCTTTCAGAATGTAAGACAGCTGATGAGGTTTATAATTTATTGGGAAAAACTTTTTATTAAAACTGCTTACAGAATTTAAATTCTGTAGTATAATAGATTCATTCAGAAACGTTTTTTGCAACGTGGCGTGACTAAGTTCTGAATATCTATAATTGTAAAAAGAGGAGTCTGACATGACGGAAGAAATGAATGCAATTCAGCACCTTTTGGAAGTAGAAGCTGATGCATCGCAACTGGTGAATGAGGCCCAGAAAAAGGCGGATGTGATAATTTCTGAAGCCCGTGCTCAGGCAGAATCAGAATTTAAGTCATCGTATGCAGAGTTTGCCGAAAAACTCGAAGCAGAAGAAACTGCAAAGCGTGAAGCTATTGAAAAAGAACAGGAATCTGTTTTCAATGATTATGTGCAGTCTCTTGACTCCACTCCTAAAGATAAAGAATCATTTAATGGTTTGTTAGAAAAGCTTTTGTTTGCGTGAGGCTGTGTATGGCAATGGATAAGTCAGCGGCAGATGCTTACGTTTACTCAAAAGCAAGCGGAATGCTTGCAAACTCTTTTGTAGGGCCGCGTGCTGTACGTCTTTTTAATGTGCATACATTACAGGAATTGTGGGGACTTTTGTTTGAAAGTGAAGTTCCTGTAATTCCAGAAACACTTCTTGCCAAAGCTTTGGAAGCTCAGGCTCAGAAAAAATTCATTGCAGAATTTAAATCTCTCATAAATAATTATTCATC
>CACXDK010000185.1 GCA_902766345.1 uncultured Spirochaetaceae bacterium
TAAATACAATAAAAAAATGAAAGAATTCGTGGATGAACTAAAGTCTTCGGATGCGTATTACTGGCGTATAATTGCTGGAACAAGCAGAAAATCTTTTCATAGTCTTGGAATTGCGTTGGATATTCTTCCTGTAAGCACTCACGGAAAGCAGATTTATTGGGGCTGGGCAAAAGATAAATATCCTGATTCGTGGATGCTTGTTCCCCTTGAAAAACGCTGGATTCCACCTGCACAGATAATAAAAATCTTTGAAGAAGAAGGTTTTGTTTGGGGTGGCAAGTGGCACATTTATGACAATATGCATTTTGAATATCGTCCTGAATTAATTTTGTTTCGGGATGGAATGTAAGCTGTAGACTTATATGACAATCTTCCTAAAAATATTTTGAAAATATGATAAATAAATGAAAATTTAAAACAATAATGAATAAAAACTTCTATTAGATAATTTTTTCTGCTAGAATAAAAGTATGCAAGTTTTATCTAAAAAAAGGTCAGCCTTTGGCTCTTTTGAATTTTATGCGAGTGCATTAAAAATAGCTGTTCCTGTCATGGCACAGCTTTTAATTCAAAATCTTGTATCATTAATTGATAATTTCATGGTGTCGGGACTTGGGGATGTAAAAATGTCTGGTGTAAACATTACTGGGCAGATAATCTTTATGTTCATGGTGCTTTCAAACACAATTTGTGCCAGTGGCGGCATCTTTATGACGCAATATTCTGGAGCAAAAGATAAAGCTGGAATGAGGCAGGCGTTCTGCTTTAAGCTTTGGGCAAGTTTTTTTATTTTTTTAGCTTACATTGCCCTGTGTTTTTTAATTCCGCGTCAGGCTCTGAGTTGCATGGTAATTGGAAATGCTCAGGCCTCATCTATTATTGACGAAGGTGTAAAATACATGCGGATTATGGGATTCATGGGATTGCCTTGGCTCATTTCTGCGATGATTGCATCTTCTTTAAGGGATATTGGCGAAGTAAAAATTCCGCTTGTAATTTCCATAATTGCAACGCTTGTAAATACAACTTTTAACTGGCTTTTAATTTATGGCCATCTCGGATTTCCACGGCTTGAAGTACGGGGTGCGGCAATTGCAACTGTAATTGCCCGCTCGGTTGAAGTCGTGTTTTTTATTGCCTATCTGGTAATTAAACGGCCACCATTTGTTATTAGACTTATAGATTTGTTCAAAGTGAACTTGAAGCTTTTCTGGGGGATATTCAAGAAAGCTTTGATGATAATATGTTCTGAAATGGTGTGGGCAATGTCGGAAACAATTACGACGGCTTTGTATAACGGACGTGGTGGGGCGGATGTTGTTTCGGGAATGTCTGCAAGCTTTGCAATTGCCAACCTGTTTTTTATTGCATTTTCTGGAACGTATACTGCAACGGGTGTTATAATTGGAAAAGATTTAGGTAGGGGTGATTTGGAAAAGGCACGGGATGAAAAGGTTTGGATTTTGAACGGTGCTATGATTTTTGGTCTGTTCTTTACCTTGATTGGATTACTGTGTACTCTGCTTGTTCCTATTGTATTTAGAAATCTTAGCGTAGATTCTCAAACAATTTGTTCGCAGATGGTTTTTGTAATGGCTCTTTATATGCCTGTGTGGGTTTTCATAAATGCTCAGTTTTCTGTAAGTCGTGCTGGTGGTGACACTATGATGGGTATGCTTGTTGACGGAATTAGTAATCTTTTTATTGTAATTCCTGGAATTTTCTTTATGGCAAAATGTACGGCAATTGGTCCGGTTATGATGTATGCCATAATTAAATCTGTTGAGTTTCCAAAAATTATGATTGCACATTTCTGGCTTAAAAAAGAGAAATGGCTTGTAAACTTGGCGGAAAAGAAGATATGAGACTTATGACACCGTTGGTTCCAATTTCAATAATTGGTGGGGCAGATGGTCCTACAACAATTTATGTAACTCCTAAATGGATTGTAGGGATGCTGGTTGTTTTTGCAATTGTTTTACTTGGTAGTGTAATACTTGGATTTTCCAGAAGCTTAAAAAAGAAAAATAAAATAGGAATGTTTGTTTTTGGCCTGTTGGGCATGATTATGATTTTGGCCGGTATGTGCGTTATTGTTTATACACTATGGGGCTTTTGCAGGCTTTTTATTTAGCTACAGTAATTCTTTACAACATCTTCTGCCATGGAGATTACTTTTTCGCGGACATCTTTTGGAGAAAATATTTTCATGTCAGAACCAAAACTAAGCAGCATGTTATAAATCCAGTCTGCCAGTGGTACTGTAAATACTGCAGTTATGCTCCCATCTTTGTGTGTAGTTACTTCGGAGCAGATAAAAGTGTCCATAAGATACGATACCTTTGAAGCTGAAACTGTTGCCTTAATTTCTATCGTAGGCAATGGCTGCATATCCTGTGAGTGATTGCTTTCCTTCAATGACATTTTAGATGCTTCTTGCTTAGTAATATCTGCAGTCTTTGCAATTATAATAAGATTCCGCATTCTGGTCAGTTTGAAAAATCGCTCTGCTTTACGTGCCGTACACCATCCTTGTAAATACCAGGCTTGTCCTTTGTAGATAAGTTTCCACGGATGGACTGTACGGCTTTCTGTTTTACCGTTGCCTGAATAATAGTCAAATTTAATTTGCCGTTTATTTAAGATAGATTGTCGAAGGTTTTCAAAAATCTGTCTTACTTCACTGCCTTCTGGACTCCACGGTGCAAAATCAACTTCAATCCAGTCTGTATCTGATGATACAAGATTGGAAATTTTTTGTGCAGCCTTTGCATTTATTTCATTGGCAGAAGTTCCGCTCAGGCTGTTCAAAGCTTTTACACTTGAAACAATTGCAAGTTTTTCTTCATCGGAAAGAACTGTTTTATCAAGTGTGTAGCTTTCTGATATGGCAATGCCACCGTTATGTCCCTTTACAGAATAAATGGGAACTCCAGAAACAGAAAGGGCTTCTACCCACCTGTAAATTGTGCGTGTAGAAACCCCAAACCGTGCTGCCATTTCTTTGGCTGTTACCTGTTTTTTATCGATGAGGACATAAACAAATTCAAAAAGCTGATCTATTTGCATGGAATATTACATATTTTAAATGGCGTGAGGTAAATAATCAAGATGGTAAATCTGATTGTTTACTTCACGCCTTTTTTATGCTATCATGGCAAAAGTATGACGAAATTAACAAGTTCAA
>CACXDK010000186.1 GCA_902766345.1 uncultured Spirochaetaceae bacterium
AGACAATGCCCAGACATTTTTTTGATATATTGATTGCCTTTGAAATTTTTGCAGGATCATCGTCCATAAGAACAATGTCTGCGGCTTCAATTGCTGCATCACTTCCTTTTGCACCCATGGCAATGCCTATGTCTGCACGTGAAAGTACAGGAGCATCATTTACTCCATCGCCAACAAAAGCTAAGGTTTTATTTGGCTGTAGAAGTTTTTCAACTTCGTTTACTTTATCTGCTGGAAGAAGTTCACTAAAGGTTATGTCTATGCCCAGTTCCTTTGCTACTGAGTCTGCAACGGCTTTTGTGTCTCCTGTAAGCATTACAGTCTTTTCTATGCCAGCTTTTCTTAGTGCTTGTATGGCTGTTTTTGAATTGTACTTTATTCTGTCGGAAATAACAATGTGTCCTGCGTATTCTCCGTTTACTGCTACATGAACTATTGTTCCTACTGAATGACATTTGCAGTAAGGAATGTTCATCATCTGCATGAGTTTTTCATTTCCTGCTGCAATTTTAATTCCGTCTACTGTTGCAGTAATGCCTTTGCCACTCAATTCCTGTATGTCGCTTACTCTTGAAATGTCAATCTTGCTGTTGTAGGCATATTTAATGCTTTTGCTAATAGGGTGATTTGAGGCACATTCTGCAAGGGCAACATATTCTAAAAGTTTTTTATCTTCTATTGGAGAGTGATGTATTGAAACTACTTCGAATACACCTTCTGTAAGAGTTCCTGTTTTGTCAAAGACTATAGTTTTTACTTTTGAAAGAGTTTCAAGATAGTTTGAACCTTTTACAAGAATGCCTTCATGACTTGCGCCTCCAATTCCTGCAAAGAATGAAAGCGGAATGCTGATAACTAACGCACACGGACAGCTGATTACAAGGAATGTGAGGGAACGGTAAATCCAACTGCTCCACATAGGTTCTATATTAAAAAGTATGCGTAGTAATGGTGGAATTATTGCAAGGGCAAGTGCTCCATAGCATACAATTGGAGTGTACACTTTTGCAAATTTTGAAATGAAGTTTTCGGATTTTGATTTTCTTGATGTGGAATTTTCTACTAGCTCCAAAATCTTAGAAACGGTTGATTCGCCAAAGGCTTTTGTTGTTTTAATTTTTATGAGTCCAGAAATGTTGATGCATCCGCTTATGACTTCATCTCCTGAACTTACGTTTTGAGGTACGCTTTCGCCTGTAAGTGCTTTTGCATCTATTGTAGAATTTCCTTCCGTTACAGTACCATCAATAGGAATTTTTTCTCCAGGTTGAATTATTATAATGCTTCCTACTGGTACTTCATCAGGACTTACTTGCTCCAATTCCCCATCTTTTTCTATGTTTGCATAGTCTGGGCGGATATCCATTAGAGCACTTATGTTTTTACGGCTTTTACCAACAGCAATTCCTTGAAACAGTTCACCTATCTGGTAAAAAAGCATTACAGCAATTGCTTCTACATAGTCACCGCTTTTTGTGTAGATGGCTAGGGCAAAAGCACCAAGTGTCGCTACTGCCATTAAGAAGTTTTCATCGAATACCTGTCTGTTCAGAATGCCTTTGAAGGCTTTTTTCAGAATGTCACCGCCTATAATTATATAGACTGCGACATAAAGAATGAGCTGCGGTATTCCTTGCAGAACTTTACAGAACGGCAATTCTAGTGTAATCAATGCAATTGTTGCTGCAATGATGCGTGTAAGCATCTTTTTCTGTTTCTTTGTCATAAAAATCCTATAATTCAATTTCGCAGTCTGATTCTACTTTTTTGCAGGCTTTCAGTACTGCTTTCATTACGGCTTTGTCATCTGCACCTTCTGCAAACTCTACTTCCATTTTCTGTGTCATAAAGTTTACGGTTGCATTCTGAACTCCAGCTGTCTTTTTTGTAGCTTCTTCCATTTTGTTTGCACAGTTTGCGCAGTCAACTTCAATTTTGTATGTCTTCTTCATGTTTCGCTCCTTATACTAACATTTAAGCATAGGTTTAATAGATAGTGCAAGTTTTTTTTGCAAAGTATTGCTTTTTGGGATAAAATAATTTCTGAATGGAATAAAATAAGGTAGGTCTGTCTATGCACTCTAATTTTAAGATTGATTTTCTGAAAAAAGAACTTGCAAAAGAAAGTATGTTTCAAGATGTGGCTCAGATGTTTTCCCTGCTTTCTGATACTACACGCCTAAAGATTTTCTGGTTGCTTTGTCATGCTCAGGAATGTGTAAACGACATTGCTCAGCTTATGGACATGACTATGCCTGCGGTGTCGCATCATCTTAGGGTGTTAAAAGATTCTGGGCTTATTGAAAGCTATCGTGACGGAAAGGAAGTTTTTTACAGTGCATCTAAAACAGAACGGAATAAGATTTTGCATGACATGATGGAAAAGCTTATGGAAATGTCCTGCCCTGATTTTGAAGGTAACCATGAGCAGATAAATGAAAATTCAAGATATATGGAAAATCAGGTTGAGGCAATAAAAAAAGTTCATGAGCGGCTTACTGAAAATCTTTCAAAGCGTATTACGATAGATGAGCTTGCCCATGAATTTTATATGAATCCTACTACATTGAAGACTGTGTTTAAGGATGTGTACGGAACTTCGGTTGCGGCACATATAAAGCAGCACCGCATGGAAAAGGCTGCTGAATTACTTTGTTCTACAGAAATGTCCGTAAACGAAATTGCCCTTGCCGTAGGTTATGAAAGTCAGAGCAAGTTTTCTGCCACATTTAAGGATTTTTATTCTGTAACGCCCAATGAGTATAAAAAAAATCATTAAGCGATATTTTGTTTGCAGCCGCCTGCAATGATGGAAATTATATCCTGTGGTTTTTCTGCAAGAATTTTTGCTCCGTTCTGAATAAGGAATTCTTTTGAGCGGAAGCCCCATGTAACGCTTATGCAGGGAATTCCTGCATTTTGGGCAGTTGCAATGTCTACATCGGAATCTCCTACATAGACTGTATGTTTTGGGCTTACGTTCAGGATGTTCATTACTGCAAGAGTGGAATCGGGTGCGGGTTTTCTTCTTATTCCTTTACTTTCCTGTTCCCCTATGGCTGTGTTACTGTTAATGTAGGGGGAAAAATAAAGTTTTGCTAAT
>CACXDK010000187.1 GCA_902766345.1 uncultured Spirochaetaceae bacterium
CCAGAAGAAGCCATGATTATAAGCTGTGCAGACATTTATGATGCACTTAACACAGACCGCCCATACAGAAAAGCATTAAGCAAGAAGATAATCATGGAAGAAATGGAAAAGAATGTAAACATCCACTATAAGCGCGAGATGTTAGACGCACTTATAGAGTTTTTGGATGAAGAAAAAAAGAATAAAAAATAAATTCTTTTGAACCAGATTACAAAGTATTTAATTCAACTTCATATTTATCATGCTGTTCTTGAAGAAGATCCATGACATGATCTATCATTTTCTGCTTAGGATCTGCTTCTCCTTCTGGCAATGAAGCCATATACTCTTTTCTAAATGGCTTACATTCAATAACAGGACTTGCAGAACACATCATCTTTGCAGGTGCAATCAAGTCTTCGAGCATATTTTCATTCTGCAATTCAAGCATAAGTCCATTAATGCTTACAAGAATTACAACATCAAACAAACGGAGATAGCTGTCTATTTCTCTCAAACCTTTCTTTGTTTCAGGATGCCCCGGACGATAGCGTGTACCAGAAGGGAATACAAGGATTGGTTCTCCCCTCTTTTTACAGTCGTCCATAGCATGCATGGCGGCAAGGTTTATTTTACGGGCACGAAGTTCCTCTTCCTTAGCCTTTTCTGCGGTTTCAGCATTTTCTTCGTTCTTTGTAAGACTTCTTGTAGGATAAATAACAACACGGGTAAAGCTTTCGGCAAAAGAACGTACAACAGGACTGTCCTCATTCAACTTCATTCCCGCTATTGCAACAATGCGACGTGAAAGTTCTGCAAGCTTTTCATTTCCAGACTGTTCAAGCATATAACACAATACAGGTAAATCTGTATTGGAATAGTGTTCCATAAGAATAAGGCCGCTTTTTCCAGCCTGAAGCTGATCATAGAAATTTAAAAAGTTTTCAACACCGCCAAGATGGCTTTCAGGAAGAAGATTTTCTTTTACAAGCTGATCCATTAAACGGCGTGTATTAGGATTTGCCTGCTGATATACATTAGTTTCATCAATTTTTGCAGCTGCGTGAGACATTGTTGCAAGCTGCTTAAACATATCTTTATAGCGTACTGAAAGAGGGAGTTTATCCATAGTAGCATTATTTTAAGAATTTACATTATAGATGTCAACAGCAGAAAACTTGAAAGAAGTATAAGTCCCTTCTTGTAAAGAAGGGACTCCACTTCTTGTAAAGAAGTAACATCACTTCTTGCAAAGAAGGGGCACCACTTCTTGCAAAGAAGGGGCATTCACTTTCAGTAAATACGTACAACTCACTTCCTGTAAAGAAGGATTATTTATCTTTTTAAGAAAGTAAAACAAGAACTACCGTATTCTTTAAATTAATCTTATTTTTGTAAAAATTTATGCACATTTTGAAAAAAACATCTTTTCTTATCAAAATTCTATGATACAATAAAATCGGTAATAAATATGGAAAGAAAAACAGGTGTAGTAATTCCCATTTCAGCACTGTACACAAAAGATTGTGCCGCAGTAGGTGATTTTTTGGCTCTAAAAGATTTTGCAGACTTCTGCAAGCAATGTTCTTTCAGTGTAATACAGCTTCTTCCTGTAAACGACACAGGAATGCAGTCCTCACCTTACTCAGGGCTTTCTGCATTTGCACTTCATCCTCTATACATAAGAATAAATGCATTGCCAGAATTTACAGCTGCATACAAGGGAAGCAAGAAATTCGCAACAGCATACAGAGCTTTCAAAAACGAATTTAAATATACCAGCAGATTCAACTACGAAAAACTTCTTACTAAAAAGACTGAACTACTGCATATACTTTATGAGTATACTGAGAAAAAAGAAAAAAAAGCTGCTACAGACAAAAATGTACCCACAAAGTTTGAACTTGAATTAGATCGGTTTGCAAATGAAAACAGTTGGATTCCATACTATGCAGTATTCAAAGACCTTAAAGACACTGCAATGCAGGCTTCCTGGAAACAATGGGATGAAACTCTTCAGAAATTTACCCGTAAACAGATTGAACAGAGATGGAACAACAGAGCATTGCTTACAAGTCATAACTTTTTTGTGTGGTGTCAGTTAAGGGCTGCTCAGCAATTTAAAGAAGCTGCAGAATACGTACGTTCTTTGGGCATAACACTTAAGGGCGATATTCCAATTTTAATGAATGAAGACAGTGCCGACTGCTGGGCATGGCCAGAATACTTTAATCAGGAACAGAGGGCGGGTTCACCTCCAAGCGGAGAAACCCCTCTTGGTCAAAACTGGGGCTTTCCAACCTACAGTTGGAACAATATTGCAAAAGACAATTTTGCCTGGTGGAAAAACCGTGTAAAGACTGCAGCAGATTATTATGATGCATTCCGCATAGATCATATTCTGGGATTTTTCAGAATATGGTCTGTAAATGAAAAAGAGAGCTCTGCATTCCTTGGACACACATCTCCATGCGGATATATCACAAGAAAACAGTTGGAAGATGCAGGTTTTGATACAGGCAGAATAAATTGGCTTTCAAAACCACACATTCCTACAAAGCTCATAGAAGACATTACATGGAATCATGATGAAGCTGTTTACATGCTTGAAAAAATCTGCAACCGTGTAGGTACAGAAGAACTGTGGAATTTCAAGCCTGAAATTGCGTCAGATGGAATGATTTACAGCCAGCATTTTTCAGATGATAGCAACAAGGATTCATCCGTAAAACAAGCTCTTGTTTCTAAATGGCGCGACAGGACCTTGATTGCAGCAGATGAGGACAATTTTAATCCAGTGTACTCCTACACACAGGCTACGTCCTGGCAATCATTGAATGGAGAAGAACAGCAGAAATTAAGAGACCTGTTTGATAAACTTTCCGAGGAAGAAAATGTCTTATGGAAAAAGCAGGCACTTGATGTACTTACTCCTATATGCTCAGCTACAAAAATGGTTCCGTGTGCAGAAGATTTAGGAGTAAATCTTGCCTGCATGCCAGAAGTTTTGAAGCAACTTTCTATAATGTCGCTGAAAGTCATCAGATGGAACAGAGCATGGGAAAAAGACGGCCAGCCTTATATTCCATTCGCAGAATATCCTGATTTAAGCGTTTCAACAACATCCGTACATGACAGCTCAACATTACGCCAGTGGTGGAACTACGAAAAACAGTCTGTAGAAGCCTATCTTAAAATTGTACAAGATGAACAGAACCTTCCATCTAAAGACGAAGAATTTTCAGAGTCTACAGCTCTGTTTTGCCTTAAGACATCAGCCCGTACAAAGAGCAGTTGGTTTATAAATCCATTGCAAGACTATCTGTTTCTTCAGCAGAAATATTATTTACAGAATCCAGATGATGAGCGCATAAATGTGCCAGGTTCTGTCAATGATTTCAACTGGACCTACAGACTGCCAGTTTCAATAGAAGAACTTTCAAAAGATAAAGATTTAATAGAAAAAATAAAAGTAATTGCTGAAATTCACGACTCA
>CACXDK010000188.1 GCA_902766345.1 uncultured Spirochaetaceae bacterium
GCAGATGCAATCATGGTATTTGAATCAATAAGAGTATATAATCCAATCGGAGATGAAGGAATATCAAAAGGAAAAGGCTTTGGCTTTAAGTTTACACGAGGAAGATTATCCTGAATTAATGAAGCCCGCCTAAAACACGTATACTGATACGGAGCCCAGGAACGCTGCATTGCACGTAAAGCACCAGCAGCTTCTTTTATGGAATCAAAATGAATAAGGACAGGCTCCATCATGCAGGAACGGCACCAATAAGGAATTTCCTCTGAATAATCAGGAATGTACAGCAAATCACCGTATTCAACAGCATTTTTATATTCTGGAGCATAAATATCTATGCCAAATCTGTTTTTTAATTCTGAAAAAAGCAATTCCTTCATTTCAGGAAACGCAAGAAAAGCCTTACCTGAAAGATTTGTAACATTAACACTCATGTTAGCAGTGTAAAAATACAGGTTTAGTCTGAATAATCAAACTGTAAATGTCGTCTTTATCGCTTGAAGATTTCTGCAGATGTCTTATATAAGATTCTAATTTAGGTGTGCTTAAAGAATGAAGGAAGCTGAAACCAATTTCTGACTGGCCATCTTCCTGTCTGTTCCACTCAGGATGGCACAATACAGGTAATGTAGAAGCAGTTTCATTATTGGAAAGTTTAATATTCACTGTATAGTCATTATCCATGTCCATAGCAACAGGAACAGGGAAACGGACTTTGCATCCGCTTAAACTAATGTCTTCTAACCTTCCAGGAAGGGCACAGATTGCATCGGATGTAACACATCCATAATATTCAAAACGCTCATCCCTTCTTTGATTCCTACTCATAATGCATTATTATGAAGAATTCTATAAAAAAGGTCAATATCTGAATTTTTTTACTCACGAATATATGCATTCTAGCCGAAAATAGTGCAACATTAAATATAAACGCAATATTTTAGGGGATGTAGCTCACCAGGTAGAGCGACAGGTTCGCAATCTGTAGGCAGGCGGTTCGAGTCCGCTCATCTCCATAAAAAAGGCTGGTCTTCAAACTTTTCAGTTAGAAGGCCAGCCTTTTTATTTGTAAATAACTCTATTTTACAGCGTCTGCACTGCCTACAAGACACATCCATTCAGCCTCGGCACACAAAGTGTCGCCAACGAATGCCTTGCCAGCCTGCTTTACCATCTTTGGTGAAACACGCAAGTTTGTTACTTCCATGCGTACAGTGTCGCCAGGACGCACCTGATGGCGAAATTTTACCTTATCTACAGTTGCAAGGAAGAACAGGCTTCCTTCTTCAAACTTCTTCTGATAGCTAAGGGCAGCACCACCGCCCTGTGCCATTGTTTCAATAAGGATAACGCCAGGTACTACAGGATATTCTGGAAAATGTCCCTTAAAGAAGAAATCTTCTTCGGTAAATTTTCTTGTACAGACACATCCGTTATCATCAAAGCTTTCTATGCTGTCTACAAACAGAAAAGGCTTTCTGTGTGGAAGCAATGATTCAATATCTGTTGTAACTGCCATTACTGAACCTTCTTAAATACAAGAATACCGTTATGACCACCGAAACCGAAGTTTCCGCTCATAGCAACATTTACAGATGCTTCAATACCCTTGTTTGGAGTATAGTCAAGGTCACATCCGCCTTCAACATCTGGCTCTTCCAAGTTGATTGTAGGAGGAACAAAGTTATCCTGAATTGCCTTGATTGTAAGCATAGCTTCAAGAGCACCTGCATCACCAAGACAGTGACCTGTCATACTCTTTGTAGAAGAAATGTGAAGCTTCTTTGCTGCCTCACCAAATGCCATGTGGAGCATCTGAGTTTCGCCGGAATCGTTCAAGTGAGTACTTGTTCCGTGTGCGTTGTAATACTGAATGTCATTAGGAGTTACACCAGCATCCTTCATTGCAAGAGTCATAGCCCTTGCACCCATAATTCCATCAGGATTAGGAGCTGTAAGGTGGTAAGCATCACAAGTTGCTCCGTAACCTACGATTTCTGCATAAATCTTTGCACCACGAGCCTTTGCATGCTCATATTCTTCAAGAACAAGAATTGTTCCGCCTTCACCCATAACAAAGCCATCACGCTGCTTATCAAAAGGACGGCTAGCTTTTGTAGGATCGTCTGCCCACTTAGAGCTCAGTGCGTGAAGAACTTCAAACCCAAGGTTTGCAAAGCCGTTTGTTGTAGATTCTGCACCACCAGCAAGAACAACATCACTTCTTCCGCAGCGGATATTATCAAGTGCATCACCAATTGCATCTGTACCAGAAGCACATGCTGTAGCAATAGTATGAGCAGCACCATGAAGTCCGAATGTAATTGCAATGTTTGCTGCAGCCTCATTAGGAATGAGCATTGGAACAGTCATTGGAGGAATACGAGTCTTTTCAGACTTAACATAGCTTTCAAGACTGCTTTCTGTAATTTCAAAACCACCAATTCCTACACCAAGGAAAACAGCTGCGTTATCAAGAATTTCCTTATTATCCGTAATTCCAGCGTCATCAAGAGCCATCTTTGCAGCAGCTACAGCATACTTAGAAAAGCGTGCCATCTTGCGTGCATTTTTTGGATCCATATATTTTTCAACTTCAAAGTTCTTTACTTCTGCATCATACTTTACTTTGAAAGGTGCATTGTCATAGTGAGTTGTAAGAGCAATTCCACTCTTTCCTGCCATAACAGCTGCCCAAGTTTCTTCAACACTGTTTCCTACTGGAGAAACACAACCCATTCCTGTAACAACAACTCTGCGCATATTAAAACTCCTATCTATTTATCTTCTATAATCAAAATTTAGCAGCCCATGCCGCCATCTACACCAATAACCTGACCAGTAACGTAAGTACTCATATCGCTGGCAAGGAAAAGTGCAGCATTTGCAACATCCTCAGGCTTTCCTGCTCTCTTGAGAGGAATCTGCTCAACCCAAGTCTTTCTTATTTCTTCATTTACAGCCTGTGTCATGTCAGTATCAATAAAACCAGGTGCAATGCAGTTTACGCGAACTCCGCGGCTGCCAACTTCCTTTGAAAGAGACTTACTGAATGCAATCAGTCCGCCCTTACTTGCAGAATAGTTTACCTGTCCTGCTCCGCCATGAATTCCTACAATGGAAGCCATGTTGATTATTGAGCCAGCCTTACGGTGAATCATATCAAAGCTTACAATCTGGCATACCAAGAATGCAGATGTAAGGTTTACAGCAATAACAGAATCCCAGTCTTCCTTTTTCATGCGGAAGCTCAAAGTATCACGAGTAATTCCTGCATTGTTTACAAGAACATCAAATCCGCCAGATTCTTTAAGCACAGCCTTTATCTGAGCCGTAAGGACTTCTGCGTTGCCTGCATCAGCATAGAATTCATGAAACTTAGTATTATGCTCAGCAGCAAGGGCTTCAAGCTCAGCTTTTCCTGCTGACTCTTTAGTACACATGCCC
>CACXDK010000189.1 GCA_902766345.1 uncultured Spirochaetaceae bacterium
ATATCCGTACCGTAATTCATGTAGAACCAAGCACCAGCATTGAATCATACATTCAGGAAGCAGGACGTGCTGGCCGTGACGGAGAAGTTTCAAATGCATATCTTTTATGGAATTATGAAGATAAAATAAAAACTTCTCAGAATGCAAGAACAAAATTAATTGCAGACTATGCAGAAAGCAAAACCTGCCGAAGACAGTTTTTATTAGATGCACTTGGTGGAGAAAAAGCTGTATGTTCTGGCTGCGACATCTGCAACACAGGAAAGCCAGCCCCCTTTGCACAGGATGCACAGACAGTACTACATTTCATAAAAAAACACAGACGGCTTTACAATAAAAATCAACTTTCGGCAGCACTAATAAAACAATTTAACAAGCACGACTGCAAGACGTTTAAAATATGCATTTGGGAACATAAGGACATGGAAATAATACTAGAAATGCTCGAAAAAAATGACTTAATAAAAACAATGAGGTTCCCATGGAAAGGAAAAATTGATATTGCCCATAAAAAAAAGATGATATATGATAAAGCAACATTATGATACGTATAAAAATAAAGCCTTTGGATATAATCATTTTTTTGATTTTTGCAGCAATAACAATATTCTCGTTCATATCTATAAAAAACAAATCAGAAGCAAAACCAATGCTTATCATCACTGCAGAAAAAACAAATTATATCTATCCGATGGATAAGGATGCAACTTACAAAGTTGAAGGCTTTTTAGGAACAAGTGTAATTGAAGTAAAAGATGGTCAGGCATTCTTTGTAGATTCCCCATGTCCAAATAAAAACTGTGTACATGCAGGACACATTTCAACTAATGGAGAATGGAATGCATGCCTTCCAAACAATGTCTTTATTCGCATTCTACAGGAAGAAAGCGAAATAGACGCATCTGCATTTTAAAAGGAAATATTATGGCAAAAAAGAAAGGAAGCATTGTATATAAATGTTCATCATGTGGTTACACACAACCAGGCTGGCTAGGGCGTTGTCCTCAGTGCGGAGAATGGAACACTCTTGAAGAATGTATTTCAGACCCGAACGCAACAACCCCGTCTTTACATGCAGATGGTACAGCCGTAAAAATAAAGCCAGTTCCAATGTCCAAAATACAAATGGAAGATGAAGGCAGAATATCTACCGGCGACATTGAATTTGACCGCGTACTTGGAGGCGGTGCAACTTTAAGAAGTGCAGTTCTTATTGGCGGAGAACCAGGCATTGGAAAATCCACACTGCTCATTCAAACGGCATCTGAAATCATAAAGCAGAACAAAACCACAGGAGCATTTCGTGTGCTTTATGTTTCAGGAGAAGAGTCAGCTTCGCAAATTAAAGCAAGGGCTGTACGACTTTCTCTTTCTGTAGAATCAATGGAAATTCTTTGTACAATGCGTCTTGAAGACATTCTTGATGCTCTGGACAGTTTAAATCCTGCAGTAGTCATTATTGACTCAATTCAAACTGTATATTCAGTACAGGCTGGGCTTGTTCCTGGTACAGTAAATCAGCTTAAATATTGTGCAAATGAACTTATTGGCTGGGTAAAGGAACGAAAGAGCGTGCTATTCATGACAGCACACATTACAAAAGATGGCATGATTGCAGGTCCAAAAAGCCTGGAACACATGGTTGATACGGTCATAACCTTTGAACGAAATAACAATGACGATTTCCGCTTTCTTCATGCATTAAAAAATAGATTCGGTTCTGTAAACGAGATGGGCATTTTTGTAATGGACAGTAAAGGTTTGCAGACTGTTGCAGATCCAAGTGCATTATTTATTACAAAAAGAAAAAACGGCATTCCTGCGGGGGTGGCTTATGTGCCTGTTTTTGAAGGAAGCAGAGTTTTTGTTGTAGAAATTCAAGCACTTACTGTTCCTGCAAAAAGTTCATTAAACAGAGTTTATTCCGACAAAATTGACACAGCCCGCATTAGCAGGGTTGCTGCCGTACTTGAAAAAAGAGCTGGCCTCAAATTCAGCGATCAGGACATTTACATCAATGTTGCTGGAGGCATAAGGCTTACAGAAAGTGCAATTGATGCGGCTCTTGCTTCAGCACTCTACTCTGCCCGCACGGACATTCCAATTCCAGAGCATACCGCAATTTCTGGCGAATTAAGTCTTGCAGGAGAGATACGTCCTGTTACAAAAATGAAGGAAAGAATAAAGGCTGCCAAAGAGATGGGATTTACAACTCTTATTACTCCAGAAAGCGAATACGGAGCAATAGGAGTTGAAGATATTAAGTCATTAATAAAAGCCGCCTTTAAATCATCCGTCTCAAAAAAATGATTTTTTAGCAAAAAGTGCAGTTTTTTACAAATCTTCCAGCACAAATGCCAACATATAAAGCGGTTTATATAAAAGCTGATCCTTATGGTCTACATCTTTTTGCGAAAAAAGAAATTGCTTATAGACTTTTTTTGAATACTTTGAAGCAAATTCCGTAATAGATTTATGATTGTTCACAGTTGAAGATTTTATCTCAATTGGCACCAACTTTGCATTTGATGCAAGTAAAAAATCAACTTCATAATCATGCACATCATCATTTTTTTTCCATGTATGATAAAACAGTTTGTTTCCATTTGCAGCAATTACCTGAGCAGCAACATTTTCATACAGATAACCAAGATTTGTATCTAGATTATCACTCAACAGTTTTGCATATATTTTTTCATGAAGTTTATCCGCAGAATTAAAAAGTAATGTTGTAAAAAGTCCCGTATCAGCTAAATACATTTTATAAGAATCTTCTGTAGCTGTTGCTGATAGCGAAATACTAGGATCTGTTGTATTATACGAAATCAAAACAGTTTTTGAATCAATAAGTTCCGAAAAAATTTCCTTATCTTTTTCAGTAGTACGTTTACCAGTTGCACTTGAAATCACATAACGCTTTTTATTTAAGGAAAGCTGAGTTGGTATGGAATTATACATTTTTGAAAGACGCCCAGTTTTATCAATTTTATAAACGTCTTCTTCATAAAGTTTAAGAATTCCTCTTTTAACCTTATCAATTTCTTCAAAATTTGCACCATTTACATACGCATCTACAGCTTGTGGCATCCCGCCAACAGCCATATAAATACGAAAATCACGCATAAGTTTTCGGTTTACTTGTTCACCAACAGGCTTTCCTGTTTTGTATAATTCTCGTAACACATTATATGTTGTATTTTCTGTAGCAAGAAGGAATTCTTCATAATCCATCGGATAAACCTGAATAAAATATTCTTCAGATGGAATAACAATATTCTGAACATTCTGCCTAATACTAATTAAAGAACCCGTTTCAATGTAAGAATAACGTCCATCTGCAACAAGATATTTTATAGCTTGGCGGACAAGAGGTTGTCTTTGTATTTCATCAAAAATAATTACTGACTCATTTTTGTAAAGAGTAATATTTGTTACAGTTTGAAGTCGTAAAAAAAACAGATCAAGATTTGCAATATCCTCAAAAACGGAAAGAATTTCTTTAGTAACATTTGCAAAATCAATTTTTATATAGGTTTTAAAATTACTTCGAGCAAATTCTTCTGCAATTGTAGATTTACCAACACGACGAGCACCTTCAAGCATTGCAGCGTATTTTTTCGAATATTTTTCCTTCCATTCCAAAAGATCGTTAAAAGATTTTCTTTGGAACATTCAACTTCACTCCTTTTGGTTATCCTATATCAGAAAAAGCAGATTTTTACAACATATTTTATAGCAAAAAGTGCAGTTTTTTACAACACTTTAACATGCAAAAAGTGCACTTTTTTACAACAAAATGCATAACAGGACATCACAGATGACGCTGACTGGAGACTAGCATGGCAAAACAAGGAATTGCACTAACCAAAT
>CACXDK010000190.1 GCA_902766345.1 uncultured Spirochaetaceae bacterium
GAATAATTCTCCCAAAAAGCTGGCATAATATTTTAATCTTGTTTCTGATATTATTTTATGATAGGATATAAGGCATGAAACGACTTTGGATTCTTTGTTTACTATTAATAACATTTATCTTTACAAGTTATGCAGAAGATACAACTCCTGTATCAAAATGGTATACCATAGGATTTAATGACGCTTACAATATTCTTCCATACAAAAAAGACTACGACATAAATAAATTAGGACGAACTTTAGGGCGCCTTTCACAAAAGAAAAAGCTTACACAGGCTGAAATTGATTTTATCGATGCGGTTGCAGATTATAATGAAGGATATCTGAACGGTTTATATGAAAAATACAGACTGAATAAGACAGCTATTAATGTAAACACACAGCCTGTCAAAGATTTGGAAGGTGATTTGACTTTCTCTGAAATTTCAGTTCCCCTCAAAGAAGAACTAACGCCTAAAACAGAAGAAGATAAAAAATAATTAATCGAAATACATTGGTTGCAAGTAAAATTACCTGCAACCAACAGGTCAATTTATTTCTTTTCAGCAGGTTTGCGAACAAGACTTTCGTCTACAATTTTTGCATTAGGTGCATTGCTTGCAATTGATTTTATACCGTTAAGACATCCTGACAAAGCTTTATAACTTTCACCAGTTGCTATAATGCGGCCATTTGTAGCAATAAGGCGGAATCGGTACTCACCACGCTTGTCTTTATAAACTTGATATTTTGGACGAGGCAGTTCAACATATTTACCTTCTGTCTGGTTCTCAATTTCTGCATTTGCATTTTTTTGAACACTGGCAATACCAACTTTACATTTTGGCTTCTGAGTATACACTTCTGAAGTAGCAATAATTTCGCCATTTCCAGCGACAAGATTAAACTTGAATCCACCATCTTTTGTTCTGTTTATAACGAACTTGCCCATTTCCCAAACCTCCATAAAAAGTCAAGCTCTAGCGAGCCGTAGAAATTATCTTTATACCCTATATTATAAACCTCAATAGGAATATTGGCAAATATTATTTTTCAGATAAAAGAAGTTCAAAAAAATTACAAACAGCTATTTACAAGAATCAGACTCACAGTGAGAAGCGGAACCGTGTCCGCCAGTAGCATTTTTGGTAAGCATTTCCTGCATTGTATGCCATCCTAATACGGCACACTTTACTCTGGCAGGCATAAAACTTATATTTTTAAGAGCAGCTGCTTCATCAAGCTCTGCAATCTGTTCATCAGTAGTTTTTCCCTGAATCATATCCATGAAAAGCCCTGCAAGACGCAGGGCTTCTTCTTTTGTTTTTCCAATAACAGAATCAAGCATTAAATCTACCGATGCCTGACTTATGGCACAACCAGAACCATTAAAAGAACCTTCTGTTATAACCCCGTTTTCATCAAGAGAAAGTTGGAGATAAATATTATCCCCACAACTTGGATTTACTCCCTGAAGAGTAAAGGTTGGATTTTCCATAACTCCTTTATGATTAGGATTGATATTATGCTCATTTAAGATTTCCTGGTATAATGCCTTCAAGTCCATTATTTTAACCCCATCCACTCACGAATATGAGAAACTTTCTCTACAAAAGTTTCAGCTTCGGCTTCTGTATTATAAAAATACATACTTGCTCTAGCAGTACTGCCTACACCCAATTTCTGCATAAGAGGCTGAGCACAGTGATGTCCAGCTCTTATAGCAATATTCTCAGTATCCAAAAGCGTTGCAACATCATGCGGATGAACATCGTCTATTGTGAAAGTAACAATTCCACAATGATTTTCAGCTTTCTTATTACCAATAACATGGACAAAAGGCAATTTACTAAAACCATTCATTACAACTTCTGCAAGATGATTATCATTCTTTTCAATAACATCAAAGCCAACATCTTCAATGTACTTAATTGCTCTGGCAAGACCCGCAGCATCAGCAGCATTTACAGTACCAGCCTCAAACTTATGTGGCAGTTCTGCATAAGTTGCACTATCACGAGTTACATATTCAATCATTTCACCGCCAGAAAGGAATGGAGGCATCTGTTCAAAAATCTGTTTTTTACCATACAGAACACCAATTCCCATAGGACCACAAAGTTTATGTCCACTCAATGCAAAAAAATCTGCATCCATATCCTGCACATCAATTTTCATGTGAGGAGAACTTTGTGCACCATCAATAATAACACAGGCTCCCTTTCCACCATTTCCAACTTTATGTGCATAAGAAGCAATTTCTTTTACAGGGTTTGTAATGCCAAATACATTGCTAACATGAACAATAGAAACAATTTTTGTTTTTGCAGTTATCTTTGACTCATACTCTTCTTTGGTAATGACGGCATCATCATTACATTCAAGGAAAACAAGTTTTGCACCTCTTTCACGGCAAACCATCTGCCAAGGCAACAGGTTAGAATGATGTTCCATGCAGGAAACAACAATTTCATCACCTTCCTTGATATTATTCAGACCATAACTATAGGCTACAAGATTTAAGCTTTCCGAAGTATTTCTTGTAAATACAATTTCACAGTCTTCTTTGGCATTCAAAAATCCAGCTACAGTATGTCGTGCATCTTCATAAGCATCTGTAGCCTTTACACTCAGCCCATAAAGACCACGCAAAGGATTCGCATTGCATTTTGTATAAAAGTCAGATATTGCATCAATAACACACTGAGGACGCTGAGTTGTAGCAGCATTATCAAAATAGATAAGATTTTTATATTCCGAATTATTCAAAATAGGGAAATCTTTACGATAGGACAATACATTACTCATTTACAAATGCTCCTTCTACAAAATTCAAAATCTGAGTTACAAGAACTTCATCCGGAATATCTTTACAAGCAGAAATAATCTTTGCCCGTATCAAAAGTTTCAGAGCACTTTTTGCATCTATTCCCCTGCTGTTCATATAAAACAAAATTTCACTACCAAGTCTTCCAACAGAAGAACCGTGCCTACCGTCAACATCCTCTTCCCCACATAAAATAACAGGAAGAGTTTTATTCACAACATCAGGATTTAAAAGCAGAACATCTTCCTGCTCATCCCCCTTTGCATCTTTACAGCCTTTAATAAAATCTATTGTACCGCGCCAAACTTTAGATGCACTGTCCATAAGAACACCATCTGTGCGCATAAAGCTATCAGTTTCACGACCAGTCTGACGTACAACATAATTTATATCAAGTGAATGATTTTTATTAACCGCATAACAGATTTTGCTCTTAGAACAAGCCTTGTATCCAGACAGTGCATGAACAGCTCCGTTATAAACATCATTACCGCCAAGTTCCAGCTGCACAATATCAATACAAGCCCCATCCTCTTCAACAGAGCCTACGGAAACAAAACCTGTATAATTTTCTCCAAGCATATTCACAGTTGCCAAATGAACAGTTGCATTTGGTTTTGCAAACACTCGGATGCGAATTCCCAAAGAACCTTTGTCAGCTTCAGAGCTGGAATAATCCAATATAAAATAAGACTCTGTATTTTCTTCTGCATGAATAACAACATCAGCAACAGAATATTCATCTGCCCCAGCAGCATAAGTCATGCGGACAAAAGATTTTGCATCACTTGAACTGGAAACATTAAAATCATACACAGGAATATTAAGTTCTGAAATGACGGCATCAAACTGGGTGTCAAAATCTTTTCCCATACCAGTTTCACAAGCACAATCCAATACAGCTTTTGATTTTTTTGAAAGCTCAATTCCAGCTGGAAGTTCAGACAAAGAAAAATCGCAACCTTTCTGAACAGAATTCTGCAAATGCGTACGGTTTATATTCAAATGATTCCATGTTAATGATGGAAACTGGTTTACATCTGTGTTTATATTTGCCATCACATAGTTCCTTTCATTTCCAGACGAATAAGATTATTCATTTCAACAGCATATTCCAAAGGAAGCTCTTTGCTTACTGGATTTGCAAAACCGCTTACTATCATTGCACGGGCTTCTTCTTCGCTAATTCCCCTGCTCATCAGATAAAAAATTGCCTTATTAGAAATGCGTCCAATTTTTGCTTCATGTCCAACATCACAGTCATCTGTCATGATATTCATGGCAGGAACAGTATCAGAACGGCTTTCATCATCAAGCATAAGGCTTTCACAGTTTACGCTAACCTTTGAATGTTTTGCCTCTTTGTTTACAACAATAGAACTTCTATATGTAGAGATTCCGCCAGACTTGCTTATGGACTTTGTATTTATGACACTTGAAGTATACTTGCCCAAATGAATCATTTTGGCACCAGTATCAAGATTCTGACCATTTCCTGCAAAAGTAATGCCAGTAAATTCACATCTGGAACTGTCGCCTTTCAAAATTGTAGTTGGATACAGATATGAAATGTGGCTTCCGAAAGATCCGCTAACCCATTCCATTGTTGCATTTTCTTCTACAAGGGCACGCTTCGTATTCAAATTGTACATATTCTTAGACCAGTTTTCTATGGTGCTATAGCGTAAATGAGCGCCCTTTTTTACATACAACTCAACACAACCTGCATGCAAGTTTGCAACATTATATTTTGGAGCAGAACAACCTTCAATAAAATGCAAGTCAGCTCCTTCATCAACAATTATAAGCGTATGTTCAAACTGACCCGCACCAGCTGCATTCAAACGGAAATATGACTGCAAAGGAATTTTTACTTTTACACCTTTTGGAACATAAACAAAACTGCCACCACTCCACAAAGCTCCGTGAAGGGCTGCAAACTTATGATCTGTAGGAGGAACAAGGTGCATAAAATATTCTTTTACCATTTCAGAATATTCACCTTTCAAGGCACTTTCAAAATCGGTGTATACAACCCCCTGCTCAGAAACTTCATCCTTAACATTATGATAGACCAATTCACTATCATACTGAGCACCTACACCTGCAAGACTTTTACGTTCAGCTTCTGGAATGCCAAGTTTTTCAAAAGTATCTTTTATATCCTTTGGAACATCTTCCCACTTAGCAGCCATTTCAGTTTTAGGCTTTACATAAGTTACTATTTTCTGAATATCAAGATCCCTTATATCAGGACCCCAATCAGGTTCATTAGTCTTATTATAAATAGAAAGACATTTTAATCTCCATTCCCTCATCCAGTCAGGATCCTGCTTTTCATCACTAATACGTTTTACGATGGAATCATCAAGACCAGCTCTTATCTTATAAAAATCTTTTTCGTTTTCTTCAAAGCGAAAATCGTAGAGAGAACGGTTTATGTCTTCAATCTGAGACTTTTCTGATGCCATTATCAAAGACCTCCGTTTGCAGCATTAGCTTTTACTGCATCCATAGCGGCCTTTGCAGAAGCTGCAAGGCGTTCCCTGCGTTCAGCGTCTTTTATTTCCTGTGGAATGTATTTTTCAAATCCATTTTCATTAATTTCTTTTACTAAAGAGCCGTCTCCAGTATGTACAATATGACCTTTTACCATTACATGAGCATAATCAACATGAAGACTTTCAAGAATCTTTGTAGAGTGAGTAATAATAAGGAGAGAGCCATTTCTTTTCTTCTGGAATTCTTCAATGCCTCTACTTACAGTACGTACTGCATCAACATCAAGACCAGAATCTGTTTCATCAAGAATTGCAAGTTTTGGATTAAGCATTAAAAGCTGCAAGATTTCAGATTTCTTTTTTTCTCCACCAGAAAAACCAACATTCAAGTCGCGTTCTGCATAAGTATGAGCCATGTTCAGAATATCCATTGACTCTTCCATTGCTTTCTTAAACTGAAACAGCTTTACTCTTTCGCCTGTTACCTGCTGCTGACTTGAGCGTACAAAAGTTTCCAAAGAAATGCCAGGAACTTCCAGAGGGTCTTGGAAACTTAAAAACATACCGGCTTTAGCACGTTTATCTGTGCTATCTTTGGTAATATCAACACCATCAAAAAGGATTTTTCCTGATGATACGGAGTAATCTGGATTTCCCATAAGTGTGTAGCCAAGAGTTGATTTTCCAGCACCGTTAGGTCCCATAAGAACATGAATTTCGCCTTTCTTAATGTTCAACTCTATATCACGTAAAATTGGTTTATCTCCAATATTCACACTTAAATTCTGAATTTCAAGCAGATTATCTGCCATAATATTACCCCTCTATAAAATCAAGATTATCCATTAAAACACTAGGTATCAATTATATATTTTTAAATTAATAAAAGCAATATGCATCAATACCTAAATATTACCTTCCAGTCTCTTGATGAGCATAGGGAATGTAGACTCAAAATCAACGCCATACCAGTTATGATCTGGATGAGAAACTGTATTTTTTATGGATTGCACTGTAAAATCAGCCGCGAGTTTTACAGAGTCATCCAAAGACTTTCCAAGTATAAGGGAACCAAATGCAACAGAAGCAAAAATGTCCCCAGTTCCATGAAACTTGAGTGGAATAAGTTCATGAAAATATTCAGATTTATTACCAGTCTGGCTATCATAAGTGACAATACCGCACAAACCAGGTTTATATCCCACCCCTTTTAAAATTACTTTCTTTGCACCCAATAAAGCAAGTTTTTCCAATAAATTTATTATAAAATTTTCGTTATATGAATCTTCAGGGTAAGGCTCTCCAACAAGAAAACAGGCTTCTGTCATGTTAGGAATAATAATGTCCGCCTTCTTACACAGATTTGCCATTGCAGAAACATATTCCATGGAAAATCCAGAATAAAGTTTTCCATTATCCGCCATGCAGGGATCAACAAAGATAAGTTTACCAGAGCCAAAATCATCAAAAAAAGATGACATTAAATCTATCTGGCGGAAAGAACCTAAATATCCTGTATAAATGCCGTCAAACTGCATTTTTTCAGCTTTCCAATGATTAGATACCTTTTGAATTTCATCCGTTAAATCACAGAAAGTAAAATTCTTAAAGGCTGTATGAGTTGAAAGAACAGCAGTAGGGATGATTGATGCTTCAATTCCCATAGCACTAATAATAGGAAGTGCAACGGTCAAAGAACATTTTCCTACACATGAAATATCCTGAATAGTAACAACCCGTTTCATACAGCTTACCTCTAATTCTAATGCGAAAAGTATTACATATATAAAATTTGTTGTCAATCAAGTATGATTTTCAAGCACCTTGTAACTATGTAAAACACTATTAAAGACATAAAAAAAGCCTTTCCAAATGGAAAGGCTTTTGTGACGCATGGCAGACTCGAACTGCCGACCCTCTGCTTAGAAGGCAGATGCTCTAATCCAGCTGAGCTAAAGCGCCAAAGTATTAATATATTACATCGTATGTCTTTTTTATGCAAGATGTTTTTTCTTTATTTCCGTAATTTTTATAATTTTTTATTAAAGTCAGTTAAGAGACCAAGGATAAGCTATAGGCACAGAACCTAGATGAAGAACAGAACTGTAATAGGTTGTGCTGTCAGCAGTATTTCTTCCAACTGAAACAGCGTAAGCATCTACATAATAAGTGGTGGCACTTGCAGACACAGAAGCATCAGAATCACCACTTGAAGGGCGTGGATCAGAATCTGTACCTGTACCAAACTGAAAGCCGCGGCCAGAACTGTTTCGCCAAGGAAGTCCTAAAGAAGATGAACCTACGGTAATTCCACGTGCATAAGTAGAAAATCCTGCAAGACGAATCTTTACAAGTCTGTTAGAACCAGCTGATTTTATGAGTGGATAAGGAGTTGAAACTGAAATTTTAAGAGTTTTATATCCGCAGCTTTTAAGGTAAGACAACTGAGCATTTTCAGTCTGCCCAGCTACAGAAGAAGCTACGCTATCAATAGAAGAACCAGAAGTATAAATCTTATAATAAATGTCTGTTCCTAAAAAAACAACTTCTGAAGAACTGCTTACTTCTGTAGTATAAAAACTGAAATAGTGCTGAGCTCTATCTGCGGTTGACCAATAAACAGTGTGTCCGTCAGACTTCGGAGGATCAAAATACTCTTCAACGGTGTCTACTCCGCAGCCCATTCCTGCAAATGCCAACAAAAAAATTGCAATTGCAGAAATTCGCCGGACACATTTATGAAACATTATGCCTTATTACTCAGCCTTTCCGTCAGCTTTAAGTGCAATAATACGGCTCTGTGACAACTTTGCATAATCATCGCCAGAATACAAATCGATTGCCTTCTGATAAGCCACTACAGCACCAGCATAATCGCCAGCACTTTCCTTGATGCGACCAACATTAAAGAGTGCATGTGAAGCAAGATAGAAATCTTTCTTTTCAGCAGCTTTACTATAGTAAGAAGCAGCATCATCTTTATTACCAACTTCATCATTACATACAGCAGCATTATAATAGCAGATTGGAGCTGTATATGCCTTTTCATTATAAGAAGCAGCATTAACCCAGTGAGTAAGGCTTTCTGCAAAATTCTTGCGTTCAAAATAAATTTCCGCAGCAAGCATTGATGCACGGATTCCAACAACAGACTTTTTAGCAAGATAAGGTGCAAGAGCTTCAAGAGCTGCATTCTGACGTGACTCAAGTTCTGCATCAGTCAAAGAATCATTATTCTTTGTGTATGTATTTTCAATGGCATCAACAGCCTTCAATCCAGCTTTTCTGCTTACATCCAAAACACAAAATACAACGGAAACTGCAATTGCAGCAACAACAAGAACTGCTATAACACCAAGAAGGGGTTTACGATTACGAAGAAGAAAATTCTCAACTTTCTGCTGTGCTCCAGCATCACCCTTTTTCTTTTCCATTGAAACTACATTATCTGCCATTTTATGAATCTCCAAATAATAACTATCTATATAAATATGTGGAGTATACTATAACTTAATTACATAACTTTGTCAAAACCTTAAAGGCTTAATCCTGCGAAATATTCAATTCTTTCATCAATTTAAAGATATATGTGCGCTGAACATCAAGAATTTTTGAAGCCGCAGTTTTATTCCATCTTGTCTCGTTAAGAATTTCTGTCACATACAGTTTTTTAAAGCTGTCAAGGGCTGTCTTCAAAGTCCTGTCTTTTGAAGCCACCAATTCATCTACAATAGCATTTTCATTTTTTAGCAAAGGAAAATCGGCTGCATTCAATACCATATC
>CACXDK010000191.1 GCA_902766345.1 uncultured Spirochaetaceae bacterium
AAAATTTTCCGAAATTAATTTCTTTAATCTGCTTTCTACAGTTTCTTTTAGCAGAGGAGTTTTCCAGAATGTACTTCCATTACATGCTATGCATACTTGATGACTTTCATTCTTTTTGTCTGCAGAAAGAACCGCCGCACAGATAGCTTCTGCCACAAGATTCGCAGAGCGCAAAACTGTACTTGTTGTAAGGTATTTTAAAATGTATGCATCTTCGCTTGTTCCTGCATTTATTAATTCGCCTTCATCTTTTAAAATCGGGTCTAAATGTGCGGCTGTAAGCTTTTGAAAGTTTTCTGCCTTTGATGAAAAAAAAGATGTAAATGCAGGAGAAAAAAGTTTTTCATTACAGGCCACTTCTATCATTGCATGAACAATTTGTCCTAAATATACTCCTGAACACATTTTTTCAAGGATAGACTGTTTCGGTTGTGAAGATTTTTTATCTACAATAATATCAAACTCGCTCTGAGGAATTTGATTAAACATGCCGCATTCAGTAACAATGATGTGGCCATTGTGAATGTAAGCACTGTTCATTCCTGTTCCAAGAATGAATGCAATGTGTGAACTTTTTATTTGCTCCTGTGTTGAAAGAATTCCAGAAAGAAGAAGTGCTGCTGTATCGTTTAGTACATTTATTTTTTTTACTCGCTTCCAGCCTTGTTTTACAAGTTCTGCCATAAGTTCTTTTCCTAAAAAAGAGCCTTCGGCTTCATGAGCCTTTACTTCTTTTGAAAACTTAAGTATCTTACCGTCTCCACCTTCTGTAATTTCCATTGCATAACTAAAGCAAAAAGAAATTCTGTCGGAAAGATCTTTCAGTCGGAATATATTTTCCGCAATCTGTTTAAAGAATTCTTCTTTAGTAAGATTTCTTTCAATGCCAGGCATTGCAGTCTTTTCAAAATGGGATACGGAAATGCCGTTATTGTTTTTTGTAACAAGACACGAGCGGAAATTTGTTCCCCCTGCATCTATTACGATTGCAGTTTCGCCTTGTTGAATTTCTCGTACCGATGCTTTACTTCCCTGTAACATTGCTTGATCTGATTTTTCTCCTGCCAGTCCAAGATTCATGTCTGAAATGATTTTTTCATGCAGTCCGTCCGCAACAGTTTCATGAAATCCGTGGCGGTTGAGAAATCCTTTTACAGTCTTATTCGTATCCATTTAGTTTTCCTGTTTTAATTATTGCTAATATTATTTATTAGAAAAAACAGATTCGTAAGAATCTGTGATTTTAGCTTCAATGCCGTTAAAGTATTTTACTGTACCGACTCTAAGTTTGTCTGTGCATGCATCATCTGCTATGAGTATTGTGTTTTTGTGCATTTGTAGTATTGTAACAGGCCACATCTGAGAAACAGATTCTTCAACCGCATGCTGAAGGGCATCTGCTTTTGAAAGCCCCGTCATCATTATCAGGACTTCTTTTGAATCTGTTATTGTTCCTATTCCTACAGTAAGTGCTGTTTTAGGTACTTTTGAATAATCACCACCAAAAAAGCGTGCGTTTGCAATTAAGGTGTCTTCTGTAAGAGTTTTCATTCTTGTTCGGGATGTTAGGGAAGATCCTGGCTCGTTAAAGGCGATATGCCCGTCACATCCGCATCCGCCTAAAAATAAATCTATACCGCCTGCCTGTTTTATTGCAGCCTCGTATTTTAAACATTCTTCCTGTGGGGCTTTTGCTGTACCATCAAGTATGTGTATGTTTTCTTTCTTTATGTCAATCTTGCTAAAGAAATTTTCATGCATAAAATAGTGATAGCTTTGCGGATGATTTTCATCCAGATTTGAATATTCATCCATGTTAAAAGTTATTACATTTTTGAATGAAATAAGTTCTTTTTGGTTAAGTTCTATAAGTCGCTTGTAAACACCAAGAGGTGTGCTTCCTGTAGGAAGCCCTAAAACAAAAGGCTTGTCCTCTGTCGGAGAAGCTTTGTATATTTTACCTGCAATATAGTCTGCTGTCCATTTTGCACATTCATCATAATCTTTCTTTATTATAAGTCTCATGTTAATCCTCCAATTTATTCTTTACTATATTTCCTTCTATCATTACCAGCTTTATGCTGAAAGATTTGTCTAATACGATAATATCGCTGTCATAGGTGGGGGCTATGATACCCTTTGTTCTGTAACGCATTATTCTTGCAGGATTTGATGATGCAAATTTTATAGCATCTGCAAGAGAGTATCCAAAACTTACTATGTTTTTTATTGCTTTTTTCATTGTAAGTGATGAACCTGCAATTACATTGTCGCTCTTGCGATGAAAGCATCCATCTTTAAAAACAACTTCTTCACCGTTTGCAAAAAGGTGTTCGCTTTTTTGTTCTGTCGGTGTAAGTGCATCTGTTACAAGAACAATCTGCTCTCTTGTTTTATCACGTTCAAGCAATTTAAAAAGATCTGGGTGAACGTGTACGCCGTCTGCAATGATTTCGCAAGACATTTCTGGATGAATTAGTATTGCTCCTACTGCTCCTGGGTTTCTGTGGTGGAGTTGGCTCATTGCATTAAAAAAATGCGTGGAATGAAGAATGCCTACCTGAATTCCTTCTACAATGTTTTCATAATCTGCATTTGTATGTCCTGCTTGAAGGATTATGCCCATGTCTATGCAGTGCAGTGCCAGTTGTCTCATCCCTTTTAGTTCTGGTGCAACTGTCATGTTTACAATATGTCCTTCTGCTGCATTCCATAAGTCGTCCATGATGGCACAGTCAGGAAGTCTTACAGTTTCAGGTTTTTGAACTCCTAATTTATCTGGTGAAATAAAAGGACCTTCCAGATGAACTCCCATTATCTTTGCTCCATCTTCATGACCCATGACGCTTGTTATGGTTTTGAGTTTTTCTTTCATCTCTTCTATTGAAGATGGATATAAAGTTGGATTGAATGCAGTAACTCCATACTGGGCAAGATCCCTGGACATTTGAAGCATTCCTTCTTTTGTACAGACATCTGTACCGTTTCCCTTAAAACCGTGTATATGGGTGTCAATAAATCCTGGAACTATGTAGTTCCCTTTTGCGTCTATCAGTCTTACGTCAGGACCGAAATGCATTTCATTAAAGCGTTCTTCGCTAAAAGTATCTTTTATCTTGGAGTCCTTTATCAGAACTGCAGAACGGCTTTGATTATTTGTAAGTCCTGAAAGGACAATACCGTTGTGTATGCATACTGTCATAATTCCTCCTATTCAAGCTCCCCCTCATAAAATCGATAATCCAACTTATGAAGGAGTTGTTTGTGTATTTCTACACGTGGCTTAAAATTTTCAAAGTTTTTTTCTTCTTCTGAACACCATAGTGATTCAGCTGCTGCGCAAAAACGTGGAAAAAGAAGATATTCTGCATTGCGTGAATGTGGAAGTTTTTCTGTCCAAAGTGCACATTCGCCTCCCAGAATAAGTTTTCTTTGTTCTTGGCTTTTTAGCTCAGAACAAACAGGTGAAAAAGAATATGTTTTTTTTAGTGTAGTAACTCCTAGTCTTCCAGGTTCTTCAAATGAATCTTTGTTTTTTAGGTTCAAATAAAAGAACTCACATGGTGACATTATTACTTTATGATTCATTGATGCTGCTTTTACACCGCCTTTTGTTCCTCTCCAGCTTTGAACTATTACATTGTCCGGGAGTTTGTTATGCTCGTTGTTATCGAGAATTTCATCCCAGCCAATTGGAGTTTTTCCCAGTTCTTTTACCATTGCGGCAACTTTTGATGTT
>CACXDK010000192.1 GCA_902766345.1 uncultured Spirochaetaceae bacterium
ATGCCCTCAGCAGATGTGGAATTCGCTGTAACGATCCATCTTCTGGAAGAAGTGCATTTGCAATCACATTCATTAACGGTGTGTTCAATGCCGAAGAATCCATTCTTTCAACATTTTATTCTATTGTACAGAACGACGCATTTCCTCTTGCTGGTGGTACAGCTGGGTATACTGGCGACAAGCCTAAGACATTCGTAAGTTACAACGGCAGAGTTACACAGGATGGAGCCGTATTCCTTTTTGTAAAGACAACATGCCGTTTTGACATAAGACAGGAAGACATTTTCCAGCCTACAGGCAAAAGTGTTTTTGTAACGGAATCTAACCCTGTAGAAAGAACTATATCTAAGTTCAACGGAAAGCCAGCACAAAGCGTCTACGCTGAAAAACTTGGAGTTTCTGAAAGCAAGGCTACAGAAATGACTTTTGAAAATCCATTCGGACGCTATTTGGACGGCGAACTTAGAATTGCCGCCCTTGCAGGATTTACTCCAGATAAGAAAATCTCGCTTTTTGCCCGCGTAGTGCCAAATTCTACACTGGAACTTATGCACATAGGAGATCCATTGCAAAAGGCTGATGAAACCTGTTCTGGCATAAAGTCCGCAATTACAAATCCGAAATTCACACTGCTCATGACTTGTATTACTCGTACATTGGCATTTGAAAGAATGGGCATTGGCCGTCAGATTATAGAAAAATATAATAGAACCTTCCCTACTTTCTGTGGTTTTTCATGCTACGGGGAACAGATTGGACGCATACACTGTAACCAGACACTTGTTACAGTAACTATAGGGGACTAATTATGGAAACTAATGAACTTATACATAGCGGACTTGAACTTGCAAATACACTTGTTGCATATCTTGCAAAAGATGCTGTAGGTGCGGAATTCCTTGCATCTTACATGGGCAATTCTGAGCAGGATAAAAACGCTGCCATTAAACAGAAGGAAACTCTTGAAAGCCTTACAGAAACAAGTCGTAACATGGAACAGGCAACTGGGCAGATGTACCAGCGTGCAGAAAAAAACAATGAACGGCTTGCGGGCATTTTCACAGCAATTGAAAGCCTTAGAACTTCTGTAAAGAATATAGAAGAAACTCAAAAGCGTTATGCAGAACAGTTCTCATCTGTCATAACTCAGACAAAAGAAATTAAAAAGAAGATTGATGAGATTGTAAACATTTCGGAGCAGACAAACCTTCTTTCTTTCAATGCTTCAATTGAAGCGGCTCATGCAGGTGCTGCAGGTGCGGGTTTCAGAATTATTGCAAATGAAGTTAAGGTGCTTTCTGAAAACACAAAGAAATCTACAGACTTAATTCTTCTTGATATGGATAAGCTTTCAGACCGCATTTCTGATCTTGAAGACGAAACAAAAACAAACACTGCAGCCTTTACAAAGCTTACGCAGGAAACGGATAAAACCCTTACAGACTTTGAAAGCGTGCGTAACAGCAATTCTGCAAACAACAGAGATGTAGAACAGCTTAGTAATGCAATTGCAATAAATCTTAAAGGTATTCAGGACATAATCAGGAATATCCATCAAGATGAAGATGACGCAAAGAAAAGGCTTGAAGGATATGCCGAAAGTGCATCTAAAAACGAAATGCTTTTTAATGACCTGTATTCTTTCGTATATCAGTTAAAGGCTATCTTTGAAGAATTGAAAAAGCAGTCTTTAAAATAAAAATTGAGGGGCAGTACTGACAGTACTGCCCCTCAAGAGGTGTGTTAAAAAAAATAAAACATTAAATATAATATAACTATTTAATCATCAAATCGGCAAATGCTTTTAATGCACCGTCCATCTTACCAGAAAGAACAGTCTTTGCAAGAACCTTACCAAGCTGAACACCTTCCTGATCAAAGCTGTTTACATTCCACAAGAAGCCCTGGAACATTACTTTGTTTTCGTAATGAGCAAGCAATGCACCTAAAGACTCTGGTGTAACCTGCTTTCCGTAGATAAGGCTTGAAGGGCGTTCACCAGCAAAGAACTTGTTAGGATTGTCATCTGTCTTACCACATGCAAAAGCAATAATCTGAGCAACAACATTAGCACAAAGCTTTGTCTGGCTTGTAGAACCCTGAATGTCAATGTCCTTACCAGTCTGATTCTGCTGATATGCAATGAACTGCAAAGGAATAATATCAGTTCCCTGATGCAAAAGCTGATAGAATGAGTGCTGACCGTTTGTACCAGGTTCACCGAAAATTACAGGACCTGTTACGTAGTCAATCTTTTCACCAAAGCGGTTTACGCTCTTACCGTTAGATTCCATATCAAGCTGCTGCAAATGTGCAGGGAAGCGAGAAAGAGCCTGAGAATATGGAAGAATTGCTGTAGAAGGGAAATTCTGAACATTGCGCTCATAAACACCGATTACGGCATCCATAAGAGCTGCATTCTTTGTAATGTCCTTTTCTGTAGCACACTTGTCTTCTTCTGCAGCACCGTTCAAGAAACGTG
>CACXDK010000193.1 GCA_902766345.1 uncultured Spirochaetaceae bacterium
AGACAATAATGTTGAAGAAACAACGGAAGAATGTCCGTTCTGCTCGGGAAAACACAAGGACAGATCAGATACAGAATATAAAGATTTAATGAACCGCCTTAAAAGAATTGAAGGACAGGTACGTGGGGTAGAGGGTATGCTTGAAAAAGGAGCGTACTGTACAGACATTTTGACTCAGGTTTCTGCAATCAATAGTGCATTAAACAGCTTTAACAAGGTTTTGCTTGGAAATCATTTGAGGACATGCGTTGCAGAAAATATTCGTTCTGGAAATGATGAAATTATTGATGAGCTTGTAGTTACTCTTCAAAAGCTGATGAAATAGGAGCTTAAATGGAGCAGTTTAATGTTACGGGAATGAGCTGTGCGGCATGCCAGACAAGAGTTGAAAAAGCTGTAAGTGCAGTGGAAGGGGTTTCTAGCTGTGCTGTAAGTCTTCTTACAAATTCAATGGGAGTTGAAGGTTCGGCTTCGCCAGAGCAGATTATAAAGGCGGTTGAATCGGCTGGATATGGTGCAAGTCTTAAACAGAATTCTAGTAAATCTTCAAAGCAGGATTATTCGGACTCTTTAAAAGATACGGAATCTCCTAAAATGAAAAAGCGTCTTATTGCATCCGTCATTCTTTTAATTCCACTCATGTATGTTTCAATGGGGCACATGCTTTGGAACTGGCCGCTTCCAGCATTTTTGAATGGAAACCATGTTGCAATGGGCTTATACGAACTTTTAATTTCCGCTCTCATTATGGTGATTAACCAGAAATTTTTTGTGAGCGGATTTAAAGGGCTGCTGCATAAGTCGCCGAACATGGATACCCTCATTGCTCTTGGTGCTACAGCGGCATTCGGCTACAGTGTATTTGCACTTTTCGCAATGACTGGCGCAGTGGTTCATGCAAATAAAGAGCAGGTTATGTATTACATGAATCAGTTCTATTTTGAATCGGCGGCAACAATTTTAACGCTCATCACTGTGGGTAAAATGCTTGAAGCAAAATCTAAAGGCAAGACAACAAATGCATTAAAAGCATTGATGAATCTTGCGCCAGATATGGCTGTGCTTCTTGTTGATGGCAAAGAAAAAACTGTTTCCATAGATGAAGTAAAAGTCGGCGACTTGTTTGTTGTCCGCCCTGGAGACAAGATACCTGTTGACGGTATTGTAAAAGAGGGGCAGAGTGCCGTAAATGAGTCGGCATTGACTGGCGAAAGTGTGCCTGTGGAAAAGCAAGTTGGCGACAAAGTTACTTCTGCAACAATAAATACTTTTGGCTACATGGTATGCCAGGCAACAAGGGTAGGGGAAGATACAACTCTTTCTGAAATTATTCGCATGGTAAGTGATGCTGCGGCAACCAAAGCTCCTATTGCAAAGATTGCAGATAAAGTTTCTGGCGTGTTTGTGCCTGCGGTAATTGCAATTGCGGCTGTTACTCTTGTTGCCTGGCTTGTTGCGGGACAGTCGTTTGGTTATGCAATTGCACGTGCTGTGTCTGTACTTGTCATAAGCTGTCCGTGTGCGCTTGGGCTTGCAACTCCTGTTGCAATTATGGTAGGAAACGGAATTGGCGCAAAGTCAGGAATCCTTTTTAAAACATCTGCTTCGCTTGAACAGGCAGGCCGCACTCAGATTGTTGCACTGGACAAAACAGGAACAATTACTACTGGAGTTATGAAAGTGACGGATGTTGTTGTTGCAGACGGTTCTTCAACCGCAGAGCTTCTTTCTGTCGCTTATTCACTTGAAGCAAAGAGCGAGCATCCTATTTCAAAGGCGATTGTTTCTTATGGAAAAGAAAACTCTGCAACTTTGTATGAGACTTCTGATTTTGAAACCGTTGCGGGCAATGGATTAAAAGCCTTTGTGAATGGAGATTTAATCTATGGCGGAAATGCGGAATATATAGAAAGAACTGCTCATGCAAATCTTCGTTTAATGAAAAAGACTGTGGAAGAGCTTGCCGGGCAGGGAAAAACACCAGTCTTGTTTTCAAAAGGAATTAAGCTTCTTGGAATTATAGCTGTAGCGGATACAATAAAAGAAGATTCCCCAGCTGCAATTTCGCAGTTGAAAAATCTTGGTCTTCATGTTGTTATGCTTACTGGCGATAACGAAATTACAGCAAAGGCAATTGGAAAACAGGCTGGGGTAGATGAAGTGATTGCATCTGTAAAGCCAGACGGCAAAGAAGAAATAATCCGTAATTTGATGCAGCATGGAAAAGTTACAATGGTTGGTGACGGAATTAATGATGCTCCAGCTTTGACTCGTGCTGATCTTGGAATTGCTATTGGTGCTGGAACTGATATTGCCATTGATGCCGCTGATGTTGTCCTGATGAAGAATAGCCTCATGGATGTTGCTGCGGCTATCCGCATTTCCAGAAAGACATTGCGTAATATTCATGAAAATCTTTTCTGGGCATTTTTTTACAATGTAATAGGTATTCCGCTTGCGGCTGGTTGTTATGTAGCGGCTTTTGGATGGACGCTAAATCCAATGTTTGGAGCTGCGGCAATGGGGCTTTCAAGCTTCTGCGTTGTTACAAATGCATTGCGTTTGAATTTTATAAATCCATACAATGCAAAAAAAGATAAATCGGTTAAAAATCCTCTAAATGAGAATTTTATAGAGCAATCAAATCTTAGTGAAAACAAGGAGAACAACACTATGAAAATTACAGTAAAAGGAATGATGTGCGGACATTGCGAAGGTCACGTAAAAAAAGCTCTTGAAGCTATTGATGGAATTACAAGTGCAACAGCTTCTCATGAAGAAAATCTTGTAACGATTGAAACTTCAAAAACTGTTGATGAAGCTCTGATTAAGGCTGCTGTAGAAGAAGCTGGCTACGAGTACTGCGGAGTTTGCTAAAAT
>CACXDK010000194.1 GCA_902766345.1 uncultured Spirochaetaceae bacterium
CTTTATTATTTTTGTCAAATGTAAAATTCATTACTGTAATCTGGTACGATTTCGGCATGTCCTTCCAATCTTCTCCACGAAGTCGGTTTGAGCTTACAAGCCGTGCGGCATAGTATTCAGCACGGTTTCCGAAATCGCAGTCTTTGTCCAAGCCCTGCATTTCAACCTGCGCGGTTGTACCATCTCCCAGAACACAGTTGATGTCGTAACTTATGCCTTTTTCACCGTCAAACTGTATTGCTGGCTCGTTTTCTTTTACGGTGACTTTGGTGATAGTCTCGCCAATCATTGCCGAAAGGAATGACTTTAATGCAATCCGAGATTCTTCCCTGTCTTGTGTAAAGATGGACTTGAAGTTTCTGTCGATGCGAGGATTTAGTAAAGGCTCGATTTTCTTTTGTATTTTTTTCATTTTAAATGCTCCTATACTATTTGTTATTCACGAGAAGCATCATTTTTGTACACTTTTTTTTATAAAAAAATGAAAAAATTATTTTTGTAATATGGCATACCAAAAGCTTGTTTTTGAAATATCAACTTTACTGGATAAATACCAAAAAAAATAAGAAAATACTTGCAATTTTTCAAAAGTCAACTGATAATAGATGATGGATATAGGAGTATCTTGTTATGACTACAGAAAAAATTGCAGAGGAAATTGCCGCTGGAAAGGCAATTCTTGGTATTGAATTTGGTTCTACACGTATTAAGGCTGTTCTTATTAATTCAGAGAATGAGCCTGTAGCAAGCGGTGCTTTTGACTGGGAAAACTCCCTCATTGACGGCATTTGGACATATTCGCTTGACGAAATTCATAATGGCATATCAACGGCTTTTGTTGATATGAAAAAAGACGTGCAGACTAAGTATGGTGTAAAACTTACAAAACTGCGTGCAATGGGCATTAGTGCAATGATGCACGGATATCTTGCCTTTGACAAAGATAATAAACTGCTTGTTCCTTTCCGCACTTGGAGAAATACAATTACAGGAGAAGCTTCTGAAAAGCTTTCTTCTTTGTTTAACTATCCTATTCCTGAACGCTGGAGCATTGCCCACTTGTATCAGGCAATCCTTAAGAAAGAAAATCATGTAAAAGACGTAACTTTCTTTACAACACTTGCAGGTTATGCACACTGGATGCTGACTGGCGAAAAGGTTCTTGGTGTTGGCGATGCTTCTGGTATGTTCCCAGTAGATGCAACAACTGGTGACTACGACAAAGACATGATTGCTAAGTTTGAAAATCTTGTAGCTCCATGTGGTTTTGCATGGAAGCTCAGCAATATATTGCCTAAATGCCTGCCAGCTGGTGCAAGTGCTGGTGCATTGACAGCAGAAGGTGCAAAATGGCTTGATCCAGAAGGAACTCTTGAACCAGGAACACCTCTTGCTCCACCAGAAGGAGACGCTGGAACAGGTATGGTTGCAACTAACTCTGTTGCACCTCGTACTGGTAATGTTTCTGCAGGAACTTCTGTATTTGCAATGGTTGTTCTTGAAAAAGCTCTTTCAAAAGCATACAACGGCTTGATTGATATTGTTGCAACTCCAGATGGAAAACCAACAGCAATGGCTCATGCAAACAACTGTACTGGCGAATATGACAAATGGATTAAGATGTTTGGTGCTGCTGCAGAACTTCTTGGCGCAAAATTCAGCAAGGGCGAGATGTACGATAAACTTCTTGCCTGTGCAATGAAGGGCGACAAAGATTGTGGCGGACTTATTCCTTATAACTACATTTCTGGCGAAAGCATGACAGGCTTTGCTTCTGGCCGTCCTCTGTTTGTACGTACTCAGAATGCAAAGTTTACTCTTGAAAACTTTATGCGTGCACAGTTGTTTACAGCCCTTGGTGCATTGCGTACTGGTATGGATATTCTTTTTGACAGCGAACATGTAAAGATTGACCGCCTGACTGGTCACGGTGGATTCTTTAAGACAGAAAATGTTGGTCTTCCTATTATGGCTGCTGCAATGCATACTCCTGTATCTGCATTAAGCACAGCTGGCGAAGGTGGACCATGGGGCATGGCTCTTCTTGCTTCTTTCCTTGTAAACGGCAATGGAACAAAGCTTGCTGACTGGCTTGAAAAGAATGCTTTTGCAAATGCAAAGGTTTCAACTGTACAGCCTGACAAGGCAGATATTGATGGCTTTAACGGCTTCTTTGCAAACTACAAGAAGGGACTTGCCGTTGAGCGTGCTGCTGTAGAAAATCTTGACTAAGGAAAAATGGAGATATTGAAATGTCTAAATATCAGACAATAAAAGAACAGGCTTACGAAGCTAACATGCAGATTCCTGCACAGCATCTTGCCTTGTATACATGGGGAAACGTTTCTGCATTTGATAAAGCTGCAGGAGTGTTTGCAATTAAGCCTAGTGGAGTTCCATATCCAGAACTGACTGCCGACAGCATGGTTATTGTAGACCTTGACGGTAAGGTGGTTGAAGGAAATTTGCGTCCTTCAAGCGACACTCCTACACATGTTGTTCTGTACAAAGAATTTGCAGTAAATGACGGTGCTAACATCAACGGCATTATTCATACTCATTCAACTTATGCTGTAAGCTGGGCACAGGCTGTGCGCCCTGTACCTCTGTTTGGTACAACTCATGCAGATCACATTCAGACAGAAGTTCCTTGCACACCATATCTTTCTGAGGAAGCTGTAAAGAATGATTATGAAAGGGAAACTGGTAACCTGATTGTAAGCCATTTCCGCAGTCTTCATTTAAATCCAAATGAAGTAAATATGGTTCTTGTTGGCGGACATGGTCCTTTCGCATGGGGTGCAACTGCTGATAAGGCTGTTTATAATGCTGCTGTTCTTGAAGAGGTAAGCCACATGGCATTGAACACTGTTATGATTCAACCAGGGGCAACAACTCTTCCTGCTTACATTATTGATAAGCACTATCAGAGAAAGCACGGTCCGAATGCTTATTACGGACAGTCTAAATAGTTAGTCATATTTTTTTATACTCCTTGTCCTATACGTTCGAAGTTTTCGGGACGTATAGGACTTTTTTATTTAAAAAATACTACAATAGTAAGATTCTCTTTGAATTAAATATTTATCCACAAGATTTCATTTGACGAAGGTTATCAACAAGGGTTACAA
>CACXDK010000195.1 GCA_902766345.1 uncultured Spirochaetaceae bacterium
TATGTGTTTTTATTGTCTTGCCGCAAAAAATTTAAAAGATGAAAGCATGAAGGTTTATCTCTGTCTAAAAGAGCATGATTTGGACAAGGCAAGAAAATCTGTCGCAAGAATTGTTGGCCGTGATACTAATGTTCTTGATGAAACTGGTGTTACAAAGGCAACGATAGAAACTGTTGCTGAAAGTTTGAATGATGGTGTTATTGCTCCGTTATTTTATCTTGCAATTGGTGGTGGTGTACTTGGTCTTATCTATAAAGCTGTTAATACAATGGATTCCATGATTGGATATAAGAATGAACGGTACAGATATTTTGGAACTGTAGCAGCTCGTACGGATGATGTGTTTGGTTTTATTCCATCGCGTATTGCAGCTTTTGCAATGATGATATCTGCTTTTTTTCTTGGATATGATGCAAAGAATGCTTTTTTTATTTGGAAAAGAGACCGCTTAAAGCACGAAAGTCCTAATTCTGCACAAACAGAAAGTACTTGTGCAGGTGCTTTGCGTATTCAGCTTGCGGGAGACGCATATTACGGTGGAAAGCTGGAGCATAAGCCTTTACTTGGAGATAATATTCGTCCTGTATTGTTGGAAGATATAAAGAGTTCTAACAAACTGATGTACAGTTCTTTTATAATATGTCTGATTGCTTTTATTGCGGTAAAATTTCTATATATCTCTTTCTATAACAATATATTATTTAGGTTTTTATAAAAAAATCAGATAATAAAAATAGGAGGAGAAACATGGAAAATCATTACGAAATGTACTTTGATGGTGGACTGTTTCAGTTAGTTGGGTGGAGTGTTCTGGGGGCTATTGTCACAACTATAACATTAGGCATTTGCTTTCCATGGGTTTATACGAAGATTTATACTTGGGAGACTGAGCACACTTTTATTAATGGCAATAAAATAAGGTTTGATGGAAATCCTAGACAGCTATTTAAAAGCTGGGTAAAGTGGCTTTTACTTATAATCGTTACTTTCGGTGTTTATTTATTCTGCCTTCCTGATAAACTTGACAATTGGAGACTTAATCATACCTCTTGCACTTTAATGCGATAAGATTTACGATATTTTTCATAAAACCGGTTCAATATTCGAGCCGGTTATTTTTTTTGTAAAAGCGTCATTTAGTAAAAAATCTATATACACATTGCATTTTCTTATATTTATGTTATAATTGTGAATATTTCAAAGGAGATTTCACAATGAATAAAGCTGTAGCAGCATTTTTAGGTAAGCATAATTTTCCAGTACATCAGGATATTAATTCAGTTATTGATGCTCTGTTAAACGATATGCATGAAGGTCTTGCCGGAAGAAAGGCAGATGAGGATATGATTAAGACTTTTAGTAATCCTCCAAAAAAGGCTGTGACAAAGGAAAGTGTTATTGTTATTGACGCAGGTGGAACAAATTTCCGTTCTTGCCTTGTATCTTTTGATGAGACAGGAAAGCCTTCTATTGATTTCATGGAAAAAACAAAGATGCCTGGAATTGAAAAGGAACTTTCCCGCAAGGACTTCTTTAATCAGTTTGCAGAAAATCTTGAGCATCTTAAGGATAAATCTTCTAATATTGGATTCTGTTTTTCATATCCAATGACAATTACAGAAGACGGAGACGGTGTTCTTATTGGTTTTTCTAAAGAAATTAAGGCTCCGGAAGTTGTAGGATGTCATATTGGAAAAGAGCTTGCCAAGGCTCTTGCTGAACATGGATGGAAAAACAAAGTTCATATTTCACTTCTCAATGATACTGTAGCAGCTCTTCTTGCTGGTGCTGCAGATTCTTCTTCTGGTAGAAAATATTCTTCTTATGTAGGATTCATTCTTGGAACAGGAATGAACAGTGCTTATATTCAGCCTGAAGATCCTGCCTATAAGAATTTGAAAAAGCAGATTATTGTATGCGAAAGCGGTAAGTTTACACAGCTTATTAATTCAGATTTTGATATTGCTTATGATAAAAAGAGTGTAAAGCCAGGAACTGGACTTATGGAAAAGCACTGTTCAGGAGCATATATGGGACCTTTGAGTTATGAAGTTATCCATTGTGCAGCTTCTGAAGGCTTGTTCAGCAAGGCATTTTCAGACTCTTTGTTAAAATTGGAAGGTCTTACACAGATTGAAATGGATTCATTCCTTCATGCACCATACAGCACGAACTCTGTTCTTGGAGCAAAGGCTGCTGAATGTGCAACAGAAGAAGATTATGAAATTCTGTTTGATCTTCTTGATGCTCTTGTTGAGCGTACAGCACGTCTTGCAACAGCTATTCTTGCAGCATCTGTTATTAAGAGTGGTGAAGGAAAGTCTTCAAATGCTCCTGTTTGTTTGTTGTGTGACGGTACTTCTTTCTATAAAACATATAAAGTAAGAAGTCGTGTTGAAGGTTATCTTGAAGAAGTTCTTGTAAAGGAACGTGGCCTTTACTATGAAGTAGTTGAACAGGATAATGATATTACTCTGGGGTCTGCTATTGGCGGCCTAATTAATTGCTAAATTTAGAAAAAGATACTTCATTTTCTAATAAAATATACCGAACATAGAAGTTGATTGATATAGGGTGGAATTTTTTCAGTCAACTTCTATATGAAATAATTGTTAGGGGTGCGGTTGTGTCTCAGGGTAAAACGTTAGGTAAGTCAATATTATTGTTAATTCTTATAATAATTCTTGTTCTGTTTGGATTGTTATGGTTTGATTATCTCGGTCTCATTCAGGCAAAGAAAGCTTTTGCTCCATTCTATAAATTAATAGGCTTACAGCCTCAAACCTCTTCAGCACCCTCAACACCAAAAGGCTTGGTAGAAGAAGATTTGGATAATGACCGCTTTGCAAAAAGACTTGAAGCTCTTGATGTACGTAGAGAAGAGTTGGATAAACGTGAAGCGGACATAAAAATTCAGGAAGATACCAATGCTCAGATAGCTCAGGAACTTGAGGATAGGCAGATAGCTCAGGAAGAAAGAGAAAAAACATTCAACAATGAGCTGAAAAAAGCCGAAACTAAAGATACGAACATCGAACAGATCGTTCAGTATCTGAATAACATGCCGCCAGCTAATGCGGTTGCAATTCTTACACAGATGAACGATCAGGACATTATTGATGTCCTTCGCCGTGCAGAAGCAGACGCTGCTGCTGCAGGTACTTCTTCATCGAGTGCTTACTGGCTTTCTTTGATGGATGCTAAGCGTGCTGCTGAAATCCAGAGAAAGATGACTAATAAGCCTACTTCGTTAGATTAAAAAAAATAAATCATTCGATGTTCTAGCGGAGGTTGCCGATGCAGGCATTGAATGTACAGTTTTTGAGCCAGCCAAATGTTGCCAAGACATCTGGCGGTATTGATGATTCTTTAAAAAAGAATGAAAGTACATCTTCATTTAAATCAATGCTGGAGACGGCTTCAAAAAAAACTGATGTTGTAAATAAAGAGAATTCTGTAAAAGACGAAGCTGTTGCTTCAGAGCAGAATCAGAATATAGGGCAGGCTGAAAAATCACCAGCTATTGCAAAAGACCAGGAGAATTCATATTTAACTCCTAAAAAAGAACGAATCTCTGTGGCAGAAGATGATGCAGATGGCAGTTCATCTCTTGTAGAATCTGGTCTTGAGGCAGTTTTGGTGTTTGGTCAGGAAGTTATTCAGGTAACTGAATCTGCAGAAGTGGATACTGAAATTCCAGCGGCAACTGGTATTACAGAAATGACTTCTGATACGCAGTTTCAGGCAGTTGCAATTTCTGTTGACGGCAATCAGTCAGAAATGCAGTTAAATCCAGAAGAACCCTTAAACCGTGATAATTTGTCTGCAAAAGAAAAAGCGAGTGCTGTTAGAGCCGCTGTTGCCTATGCTGATGAAGCCATTAGTGATGAAGCTGTTTATACAGAAGAACCTGTTGTACAGGAACAGGAGACTGTCTCTCTCTTATATGCTGACAGTAATGCTGTTTCTAAAGAAAACTCCGTTCAGAAAAATCTCTCTGAAAATTCAAAGCAGACAGACAAACTAAAAAATTCTCCCGCTACAGAAACTACATCTTTGTTTACGGATAAAGCTGGTAATACTGTCATTTCTGTTGTGGATGAAAGGGGAAAAGCTTCTAAAAACGCTTCCCTTAAAGTAGAATCTGGAAACTCTCTTATTGCGGAATCCGTACGTCAGAATGGAAACGTTCTTGATATTTCCATGGTTCCTGTCGATATTGCAGAACAGAATATTTTGTCTTCAAGCAGTCAGGCTGCATCAGCTGTTGATTCTACATTCCAGCAGATGCTCTCAAATCAGATTCAGCAGAGTGCTCCAGAATTTGTAAAAGCTGGAAACATCATTCTGCGTGACAATAATAATGGCACAATAAATATGAATCTGAAGCCAGAGGCTCTTGGAAATGTAAAGATTAGTCTGCATCTTTCCGATAAAGGAATTGAAGGACAAATTGTTGTTGCTACAAAAGAAGCATTCGAAGCCTTTAAGCAGAATATGGACACATTACGCCATTCTTTCCAGCAGAACGGTTTTGAAAATGCAGAATTGAATTTGAGTTTTAGTAATAATTCTCATTCAAATGAATCTTTTGGACAGGAACGTCAGCAGTCAACAGAACAGTTTTTTGCTAATAAAACATTCAGTAATTATGCAGATGTTCCAGAATCAGCTGTAGCAAATGGTTCTGTAAATATTTATGGTAATAGCAGTCATATTGATGTTGTTGCATAACAAATAAAGGAGTATAGGATGGATACTGAAAGCGCAGTAGCATTGAATACTACAATGAGTGCCCAAGAACAAGCTAAATTGAGAATGGAAGTGGACACTTTTAACAAATCTATTGCAGTAAATGGTCGTACTGCACAGCAGTCATTGGGAAAGGATGATTTCTTGAAACTTCTTATTACTCAGTTGTCAAATCAGGATCCTACATCTCCTATGGATAATACTGCTTTTATTGCACAGATGGCTGAATTCAGCTCTCTTGAGCAGATGACAAATATGAACTCAAACTTTGAGAAGATGAATTCAATGCTTTCTTCTTCTCAGGCTGTAAATACAATTGGAAAAACTGTCGATATTGATTTAGGTGATACAAATATCACAGGTAGAGTTGACGCTATTACTTACGGAGAAAATCCGCAGGTGAAAGTTGGCAATATGTACTATGATATGAAACAAATCAGAGCCGTTTACGGCAACTAAATACTAAAAGAGGGTAGATATATGATGAGATCACTTTATGCTGGTGTAAGCGGCTTGCAGAATCACCAGACAAGAATGGATGTTATTGGTAACAACATTTCTAACGTTAATACAACAGGTTTCAAGCGTGGTCGTGTAGATTTTCAGGATATGATTAGCCAGCAGTTGAGTGGTGCTGCAAGACCAACTGAAGAAGTTGGTGGTGTAAACCCTAAAGAAGTTGGACTTGGAATGAGCGTTGCTGCAATTGATACCATCTTTACACAGGGTAACTTACAGACAACGGGTGTATCAACTGATATTGCTATTCAGGGAAACGGTTTCTTTGTAATGAAGAACGGCGAGCAGACATATTATACTCGTGCTGGTGTTTTCGGAGTAGACAGCAATGGTACTCTTGTTAATCCTGCAAATGGTCTGCGTGTTCAGGGATGGATGGCAGAAAATATAAATGGTGAGCAGGTTGTTCGTTCTTCAGCAACTCCAACCGATCTTGTTATTCCTGTAGGACAGAAAGATCCTCCAAAGGCTACTCAGAATGTTCATTACTTCTGTAACTTGAATAAGAACACTCCTGAAATTACTGATCCTAATGATGAACTTCAGGTAACAAGAGGAACATGGCAGACTGAATTTGATATTTATGA
>CACXDK010000196.1 GCA_902766345.1 uncultured Spirochaetaceae bacterium
ACAACCTTGCTATATTATAGCACGGAATCTTCTTTTTACTCCATCATCTGTCTCTCCTATAATTGATATACACAAGATGTGTCATTTCTGTATGGATTTGCAGAAAAAAAGTTAAAAAAGTTCCACTGAAACAAGAGCGGCATTTATTTTTAGTGAGTTTACGCACCAATTTTTGGTGAGTTCACACCAACACGCAGTTTTAGTCCTGTGCTACACTTTTTGCATTGGACATGAACCGTGCCAGACACAGTACATGAGCCAAAGACAAAATGGACAGGAGTTTCTATGAAAAAAACAAGACTTATCACTGTTTTGACCGTGGCAGCCATGCTGTACGCCACTTGCGGAACTGCATTTTCAGTTGAGCTGAACCTGAAAAACCTGAAAGATGCTGCAAAAAAAGAACTTGACCAGAAGCGAGGAGCAAAAAAAGGCGGCTCCGAAAAAGAAAGCACTGAAAAACAGAATACTTCCACTGACAGCAACAGTAGCACTGCAAACAAGAAAAACTCAGCAACCGCCACAAGCTCAGCTACCGCTGCAAACACAGAACCAAACAGCGAGGACGACTTTGACTGGGAAGTAAACGATGACTTTACCGAAATCACGATAAAAAAATACAAGGGCAAGAGGAAAGACGTGGTTATTCCTTCAACCATACAGGATGTACCTGTAATGAAGATAGGAAGCGGTGCTTTTTTAGAAAACGAAACAATAACAAGTGTTGTCATTCCAGAGGGTGTAAAATCAATCGGACGCAATTATATCATAGAGCATGAAGCTTACGCATGGATGAATGGTGCTTTTTCGAGATGCTACAACTTGGAATCAGTTGTGCTGCCAGCAGACATCTCAATAGGAGTCTATTCATTTGAATGTTGTTACAAACTTAAGACAATTACCATAGGCGAGAATTCTAAACTTTGTGGATGTGCATTTGATAATTGTGACTCTCTTAAGAGCATAGACATTCCAAAAGGCTGTACTTTGGATCCAGAAGTATTTTACACCTGCAAAAACTTGGAATCCATAACACTTCCCGAAGACCTCATGGTAATTCCAAAATGTTTCATTATTGACTGCAAAAAACTTACAAATGTCAATCTCCCAACCTCTCTAAAATATATAGGAGCAGAGGCTTTTTTCGGATGTCCGTTTGTATCTGTGGATTTGCCGGAAGGTCTTGAGTACCTGGGAGGTGAAGCCTTTCATTCAGATACCATTACATCAGTTTCAATTCCAAAGAGCCTAAAATGGATATCAACAAGAACATATAGTATTCTTGATAACCTTCCTGCAAAAGTGTGCATCAGAGGAAACAACATTGAAACGGTTGTGATTGCTGAAGGATGCACACCAAAAGCCCTACGTCGTAGCGGTAATGATGATATAACAGATGGTAGACAGTTCATAACAGGTGCGGCAATATCAAAATCCATAAGGCTTCAGAAGCAGCTTGCAGCACTTAAAATAACAACAGTAAAACTTGATTATGGAAGATCAGACGATGCTAAAGCCTTGTCTGCTGACCTGCAGCGTTACTTTGACATCAGCAAAGATGATAAGGAAGGCATGAAATTTATAAATCGAGAAATTAACAAATATTATTGAAAACTTTCTGATTTGCAATTACTTGGCATGGCAATATTAAATAAAAGGAGATAAAGGTTATGGCATTTTGTTCAAAATGTGGAAAGGAATTAGAAGAAGACGCACAGTTTTGCCCTTCCTGCGGTACACCAGTAAATGGAAACACAGCAGAAAAAGACAAAACAAACAGTAGCGAAGCTGCAAAGGAAAAGGCAAAACTTGCTGCTGACAAAGCAAAGGAAGGTGCAGCAAAGCTTAAGACCGCTATCGACAAGTTGCCGTTCAACAATCTGGCAAGAAAGTATGCGGATTATGCAAACTATGCAGTATGTGTTATAGGTATACTGCTTTTGATTGGGATTATCTCAGCAATAAAACCGAACAAATCAGATTCAAAGAAAACTTCCAACTCAACTGTTGCTGAAAAGTCAAAGGATGTAAAGAAAACTGCCACTACAAAGACTAAAAAAGCAAAGCAAGAAAAATCTAAAGAATTACTTGCCCTTGAATCCAAAATAAAAGAAGATTTTGATGCAACTCCAGAGGGGTTAATAGCAGGCAGTCTTTTGACATTCTGGCAGAGTGATGAAAACATAACAGAGAGACTCCTACAGTATGCCTTGAAAGAAGACAGTGCCAAGGTCAAAGATTTGGAGGATCTTCAAAATCTCTTTACTGTCATGATGTATGATGATCCTTCTTCCGTATATGAGATTGTAGGAAAAGGAGAGGTAAAGGCAAAGGCTCTTGAAGATAAAGTAAATCAGATTATTTCTGAAAAAGAAACTGGACTTGAAGAAGTAAAGAAAGCAGCTCTTAAATACAAAAAGAAACTTGCCAAGAATCTTTCCGCCAATAAAGTGAAGGTTGGAAATTTTGAAATACAGAAAACAGAAGTTACACAGCCCCTTTACTATGCTGTTACCGAAACTAATCCTTCTAATTTTGCAGGTCCTAATCTTCCTGTAGAACGAGTCTCCTGGTATGATGCCATAATATTCTGCAATAAGCTGAGTGAGAGAACAAAACTTACACCATGTTACAGTGTTAAGGGTTCTACGGATACAAGTAAATGGGGAACTGCTCAAAAATATAAATGGAATGACAGTACTAAAAAGTACGAACCAGACGGTGAAGGTGACTATACACCTGATGATGTTGAGTGGAACAAAGATGCCAACGGCTGGAGGCTTCCGACAGAAGAAGAGTGGCTGCTTGCTGCAGAGGACGGACACAAATATTCAGGCAGCGACAAGATAGACGAAGTCGCTTGGTATTCCAATAATAGTGACAAGAAAACTCATGATGTCGCAACAAAGGCAGCCAATGCCAACGGCATACATGACATGAGTGGCAATATACTCGAATGGTGCTGGGACAAAGATGACAGTAAAGGCTCCGCTCCTGTCGTACGTGGTGGTGCTTATAAGTATGATGAAAAATCCAGTGAAGTTTCCTATCGGTTTGGTGCTAACCCGGATCGTAGTAACGACCCCTTTGGTATCCGCCTAGTTCGTAATGCGAAATAACATAAACAAAAGCCCCGCAAGGAAAAATCAATGTTTCCATGCGGGGCTTTTGTTCTTTACGGGATGTTATTTTCTTGCAGACTATTGCATTTCTTTAGCCAGTTCTGCAGATATTTCTGCAATCTTTTCTATTGGAAGCCCTACAGCCTGTGCAATCTGGTCATGCGTCAGTACATTCATTACAAGAAGATTTCTGGCATTTTCAATTTTTGCCA
>CACXDK010000197.1 GCA_902766345.1 uncultured Spirochaetaceae bacterium
GAACAATATGCACGGCTATTTACTTCGCGGATTGCACCGTTTACAGGTCTGCCCTTTTCATCAACAGCACCAAGTTTTATAAGGTCTGCACCACCTGAAAGCATTTCCCAAACAGTCTTATTTGGATCAAGCTTGCTTCTCATCTGATCAACGTATACAAGCTTTACAGTTTCACCAATCTTGAGTGTACCACTGTCTGGCTTTTCCTCACCTTCAGAACCGTCTGGCATAGTAACTTTCTGACCTGCAGCAGTTGCAATCATCTTAAACAGTGTAGTTTTACCAGCACCGTTAGGACCAACAATGCCAACAACAGCACCAGCTGGAATGTGGAAGTCGAGTTTTTCAAACAGAACTCTGTCATCAAAAGACTTTGTAAGACCTTCTGCATCAATAACTACATTACCAAGTCTTGGGCCTGCAGGAATTGAAATCTGAGAATCCTTAAGCTTTACACGGCTGCTTTCTTCTGCAAGAAGCTGCTCATACTTTGTAATGTGTTCCTTATGCTTTGCCTGACGTCCCTTTGCACCTGCATGAATCCATTCAAGCTCTTCTTTCATTTCACGCTGACGTACAGAAGCCTGTTTTTCTTCAAGTTCAAGACGTTTCTGTTTTGCTTCAAGCCAGGCAGAATAGTTGCCCTTAAACGGATAGCCTTCACCGCGATCCATTTCCAAAATCCATCCTGCAACATTATCAAGGAAGTAACGGTCGTGAGTAATTGCAATGATTGTGCCTTTATAGTCACGAAGATGACGTTCAAGCCATGCTACTGTTTCTGCATCAAGGTGGTTTGTAGGTTCATCAAGAAGAAGAATGTCTGGCTGCTGCAAAAGCAGGCGGCACAATGCAACACGGCGGCGTTCACCTCCAGAAAGAACATCTACAACCTGATCAGCTGGTGGACATCTGAGAGCATCCATTGCAAGTTCCAGATTTGCATCCAAGTTCCATGCATCTGCAGCGTCGAGTTTCTCCTGCAATTCTGCCTGTCTTGCACACAGCTTATCAAAGTCTGCATCCGGGTCACCAAATGCTTCATTTACTTTATCAAATTCTGCAAGGAGGTCTGTAATAGGTTTTACACCCTCCATGACAATTTCTTTTACTGTCTTTCCGCTTTCAAGAACAGGTTCCTGTTCAAGATAGCCCATGGAATAGCCAGGAGAAAGAATAGTATCTCCCGTAAAGTCCTTATCTACTCCGGCAAGAATCTTAAAGAGGGAAGATTTACCTGCTCCGTTTTCACCGATAACTCCGATTTTTGCACCGTAATAATAAGATATGCTTATATCTTTCAGAACAACTTTAGTTCCGTAAGCACGGGACACCCTATCCATTGTGTAAATAATTTTCTTGTCGTCTACTGTCTTTGCCATAGTGGTAGTATATAGAAGAAACTCAAATAAGTCCACCGCTCAAACCGCTATAATGCAAGCAGAAAGGGGCTTAACAAAAATTTAATAAAATAATTTTGAAAAATACTTGACTATCAACAATAATGTGATAACATAAGAGATTAGAGAAAATCTAAACATTTACAAGCAAGATAGATATAATTACTACAACGTTGTAGTAATTCTGATTGTTTTTCATATTTCAGGAGGAAATTTATGAAAATTGAAACACTGCTGGACAATGCTGTCTCAATGACAACATTCAATCACACTCAGGCTTGTAAGGAAAAATAAGGAAAAGTTTATGGCAAAGAACAAAAAACATACCGTTCAGTATGACCGATGGGGATACTTCTTTATTGCTCCATTCTTTATTATCTATTTGATTTTTTCACTCATTCCTCTTATAGGAACTTTTGCAAACAGTTTTTTTGAAAACTATCGCGTAGGCCTTATGACCGTTGGACCAACTTTCAACGGATTTGAAAACTACAAGGCTATTTTTGAAAGTGACATCCTTAAATATTCAGGAAATACTTTAATCATGTGGATTATAGGCTTCGTTCCACAGATTTTAGTATCTCTCCTGCTTTCTGTTTGGTTTACAAATACAGAACTCCGCTTAAAGTGCCAGCAGTTCTTCAAGACCGTCATCTACATGCCAAACCTTATCATGGCATCTGCATTCGCAATGCTGTTCTTTACGCTTTTCTCTACTAACGGTCCTGTAAACAGCATCCTTATAAACCTGAAATGGTCAGGAGAGCATATCCAATTCCTTACATATACCGGCTGGACACGTGTTCTTGTTGCTACAATGAACTTCCTCATGTGGTACGGAAACACAACTATCCTCCTGATGGCTGGTATCATGGGAATTGACGAAAGTCTGTTTGAAGCAGCACGTATTGACGGTGCTTCACCTTTGACAGTGTTCTTTAAGATTACATTGCCACTGCTTCTTCCTATTTTTGTATACGTACTCATAACAAGCCTTATTGGTGGTATTCAGATGTTTGATGTTCCTCAGATTCTTAGTAACGGTGAAGGTACTCCTAACCGCACTACAATGACTCTGATCATGTATCTTAACAAACACCTTGGCAGCAAGAACTACGGTATGGCTGGTGCCGTATCAGTACTTACATTC
>CACXDK010000198.1 GCA_902766345.1 uncultured Spirochaetaceae bacterium
ATATGTAATGTATATGCACAGAAAATTATTAATTCAGGACTGAATAAAAAATATATTGCAAACAAAAAGATATTCGGACAAAGTTTGCGGAATCAGATTTTATTCTATATTATAATACCATTTATATTGACAATACTCATTTCAACGACAATTGCTCTTTCAAGCTGTACACCAATAATAAGCAGATTAAGCAGGGAGCTTAATTCTGTAAAAACAAATATAATGCAACGAATGTTAATTACCTCCTGTGCAAATATAATAATAAACACATTCCTTTCCATGCTTTTTTATACAAAACTCTTTCATAACAACAAACTTATGTTACAGAGTTTAGAAAAAATTAAAAATACAAACATTTTCAAAAATAATCTTTTAAAGACAGATTTGAATGATGAGATTGCCTACAATCAGTATCTTTCTAATGAAACACTCAAAAGAATGATTTCAATTCTCGAATCTTCCGAAACAATTGGAAATGAAATAAGTAATTATGCAAACATCCTGATAAATATTTCCAATGAAACAGAAGCAACAGCAGTTGAACAGTCAACAGCAACAAAAGAAATTCTTTCTACAATGGAAGAAATGAATGCACCAGCAAGAAAAATAGAAGAAAGCATTAGTCAGATAGCAGATCTTTCAGAAAAAACTGCACAAGAAGTTTTATCAGGTTATACAGCACTTCAAGAAAATTTGAAAAAGATGGAAGAAATAACACAGTTAAATAACAAACTGATAATAGGTATACGAGAGCTGTCTTCTAAAGTCACTTCCATTGGAGACATTATCAATATCATCAATGCTGTTGCAGACCAAACTAAACTTATAGCCTTTAATGCTGAACTAGAAGCTAATAAAGTTCAAGGAGATGAACAGAACTTCCGTAATGTTGCAACTGAAATTAGACGATTAGCAAATAAGATTATGGATAGTACTCATGAAATTAAGAGCTATATCATACACATCCAAAATGCACGTGATATTCTTATTCAAGATTCTCAGAATAATACATATCAGATACAACAAGGCATGGAACTTTCCAAGACATTAAATCAGCATTTTGGAAACATAAGCCGCTCTGCAAATACAAATGCAAATGCCTCTACAGAAATCAAAGATCTTATAGGTCAAGAAAATATTTCGTTTAAACAAGTTATTATTACACTTCAACAGATAACAAGCGGAATACAAAACTTTTCCACTTCAACAAGAACTCTTACAGACACATCCTCAATATTGCGAGCAAATTCTGATAAGTTAAAAATACTTTCTAATAAATCCGAAAAGGAGGAAAACAAATGAACAAGTCTGCATCTTTAAATCAGTTATTACGAGAAAAGGGCTTTATACCGTCAGTTCTTTCTTTTACTCTATTGGTATTTTACAAGATATTCTTTATTTCCCCTTCTATTAGACAACTTAAATGGATAATAAGCATAGAATTATTCATTATGCTAATAACATTACTTGTTGTCATTCCATTTGAAAACCTGCTTTTCAGTAAAGGTTTATCTAAAGAAATTGAAGAATGGCTAAATTCAAAGGAAATGACAACAGAACAAAGAACAAGACTTTTTATAACGATAGCTCAATTTCCATTGAAAAAAGGATTAATTACATTTTTCACATATTTAATATCATCATCCATTTCATTAATCTGCTATCTGGCAATTCATTTTATTTTTGTACCAAAATTAGTTGCAGGCCTTACATATATCGCCTGTATATTTGGATCTTACATAGGCTTTCTAATTACTACAAATTATACAGAAAATATATGTAGAACTTATTGTGAAGAATTAGTTATACAAGGAGTTGATAAAGAACTCATTGAAGAAAAAAAACATTTCGGTATAAGAATAACACTAAGATGTATACTTTATCTTATAATTCCTATTTTGTTTACATTTACTATTCTGTATTTTTATATGCTAATAAAAAATAAAATGACATTTCCTTTTATTTTTTCATCCAAAGTACATATGATAAGAATTACAATCATAACTATTGTAAATATCATTATTTATACAATATTGACAATTATATTCTATAAGAGAGTAAAAAATACTACAGATACACTATCGGATGCTATAGAAGAAGTATTGGAAGAAGGTAATCACAGATTGTATATTCGTACCAGTATTTTTGATTCCATGGAATATAGTATTTATGTTCTTAATGAAATAATTGAAAAATATGCAACGCTCATAAAAAAATCTCGAAACATCGGAAAAGAAGTTTACGAAACAACAGAAAATCTTACGGGCATTGCACGAAACCTTGAATCAACATCTACAGAGCAAAACTCTGATGTTCAAGAGATATCAGCAACTATGGGAGATACAAATTCCTCTCTTAAAAATATTGAGGCAAAACTGTCCAATATCTCAAGTGCAATTGATTCGTCAAATAAAGAAGTTTCTGTAGGTTTTGACGTCATGCGCCAAAACATAAATCAGATGGATATTATTGAAAAATCAAACAGTTCTATTCTTAATGGTATAAAAAATCTTGCAGATCATATTTCAATGATTGAAAACATCATTAACATAATCAATGACATTGCGGAACAAACAAGAATAATAGCCTTTAATGCAGAACTGGAAGCTGTCGGAGCAGGCACAAAAGGTAAAAATTTCCATATTATTGCATCAGAAATTAGACGTCTTGCAAACAGCATCGTAGACTGTATTATGGATATAAAAACACATACCGACAATATACAGAAAGCAACTCAGACTCTTACAGAAACTGCAAATACTGCGACAAGCTTTATTCAAGAAGAACACAATATTGCAAATAAACTAGAAACGCATTTCCATAATATACAATTTTCTACCGATGAAACGGCTAACAAAACTGCGGATATAAGCAGTACAGTTTCACAGCAAGCTATGGCATTCAATCAAATTGTAATTACATTAAATCAAATTAGCAGCAGTATAAGAAGCTTTACTGTTTCTACAAAAAGCATAAGCAATACTGCAACACAGATACAAGAGGCTGCTACACGACTAAATGCATTACATTGATTTTAATTCAGCCAGTGTAACAAGAATATTATGCATTATACGGAAGCTCTCTGGAGAGAGGGAGTCTTCATTATCTTGCGGAGTATGGAACAATTTCCATGTTCTTGGCATGCGCTCTTTATAAGAATAATCTGTTTGCTGACCAGCCATTCTTGCCTTTTTAGAAGTTTCACGGTTCATTACAGCGTCAACTAAATTCTTATTCTTATTTAACTCTCGAGCATAAAGAGAAGCTTCTTCTGCAGGCAACATTGTAATGGCAACAGCAGGAATTCCACAGGCTAAAAAAGAAGCATTATCACTATACGGAACAGGTAAACTCATCCAACGCCCAGGGCATGCCCGTCGTAACAAATCCTGACTACGCTCATATAAATTATTAAAATTCGAAACAAATAGCTTTCCTGCACCAGATGGAATAGTCGTCCTTGCAAGAATAGGAACTTCGCCTCTTCCACAAGAATCAAATACATATACATCATCATTGGTAATTCCCAGCCGGCGAAAAACACTGGCAATACCGTAAGCACCCTGTTCACTTACACCTGTATTCCAACCAAGTTCTTCCCCATCTGTAAAAAAAATCCTTATATTATGAAAAGTCTGATATTTTTTTAATTCAATTGCCCAGTTCATAATCTGCCAAACAGCAGCACTGTTATCATTTGCACCAGGACTTCCATCTACACGGTCATAATGGGCAATAACAGTCTTTATCCTGAACTGAGGATTATACGCTTGAGAAGCAAACTGCACAAGAATATGATTTTTACCGTCAATTGCAGCAATGGCAGAATCAACACCATTATTCTTAAGATATGTACAAATTATACTGCACCTGTCTGCATTTGGGGCAATAAAATCTCTAAATTCTTGTGGTAGAAAACTCATACGCGGGGACTTCTTGAAGTACGAGGCTTTTCCTCTGCAAAATTAACACGAACCTTACGTCCGTCAATTTCCCGTCCATTCAACTCTGCAATTGCTTTTTGTGCAGCAGAATCATCTTCCATTTCAACAAAACCAAAGCCTTTTGACTGCTCTGTAATCTTATCTTTTATTATAATAGATGATAATACATTACCATAAGAAGAAAAATAATTTGACAGGGATGCTTCTTTTGTTGCATAGCTTAAATTTCCAATATAGATTCTTTTTGACATGAAAAATACTCCTTAAATTAAATTATAACAAGTTTTTTCCCCCTGTCAAGAAGAGTATAGTGATAGCAATTGTCCTAGTTTTGTGTTATACTTATTCATATCTGTAATTCCTTATATGATAGATTTTTGACTTGTAATTAAATCTTATCACAACTTGCAGACTTAAAAAAATATTTAATTTATCTTGGACAAAAATTACAAAATGTTTGTTTCAGCACAGAGAACTGCAACAATATTACTAGAACAGACGGATTCTTTGACAAATACGGCATCTGCAGATACTGATTTTATCTGGATGG
>CACXDK010000199.1 GCA_902766345.1 uncultured Spirochaetaceae bacterium
AAATTCCTGATTGACCGTGAAGGAAACATTGTAAAGCGTTTTGAGCCAACAGCCGATTTGAATGATATGAAATCTGAAATAGAAAAATTATTGTAAAGGAAGTGAATGATATGTCCGGGAAATATGACAGTCTTCGTCTTGAAAATCAGTTATGCTTTCCTCTGTATGCATGCTCAAAGGAAATTGTCCGACGTTATAAACCATTTCTAGATGAAATAGATTTAACGTATACTCAGTACATTACAATGATGGTGCTTTGGGAAACTCCAGAAATGAATGTAAAGGAACTTGGTGAAAAACTGTTTCTTGACTCTGGAACTCTAACACCTGTGTTGAAAAAACTGGAAGCAAAGGAATATATTTCAAGGGAACGCTCAAAGGAAGATGAGAGAAATCTCATTGTAAGGATAACGGAAAAAGGTGAAGCCTTAAAAGACCGGGCATGTTCAATCCCTGGTAAAATGGCATCCTGCTTTTCTATAGAAAAAGAAGATGCCATTGCTCTGAAAAGAATTCTGGACAAGCTGATGTTTCAGTTTGCCCAGAACGAAATTATAGGACAATAATAAAAAAAGACCGCTACTTCTTTGTAGCGGTCTCTCTGCCCATGGGCAGAAAAACAAACTCTTTCCGCGGTAAGAGTTGCTTCCATTTTAGGTCCTACAATTTAGTACCGATTATTGCCTGCATTTCAATTTCTACAAGCTGAGTAGGACGATTAAGTTCTTTAATTCCAAGCCAGGTACAGCAAGGACGGCTTTCTTTAAAGAACTCAGAGTATGCCTTTGTAATTTCTCCATTATATGAAGAACTCGTAGCATAAATATTTACCTTTACAACTTCTTCCTTTTTTACATTATTTTCTTCAAGAAGTTTTACAAGTTTTGTAAATATGTATTTTGCCTGTTCATAAGGGCTGCCTTCTCCATAAACAGTACCTTCTGGTGTTACAGCTGTAGTACCAGAAACATAAACGAATGGTCCTGAAATTACAATACGAGAATATCCTGCAACATCCTCAAAGGCTGCTCCACCATGAATGTTTTTACGTTTGAAATCCATTTCGAATCCTCCGTGTTTGTTTAATCTTGATGACAGTTTATGTAGGATATTAAAATGTTTCTTGAAAAAATCAGACACTTGTAGAATTTCTTTAAATATCTGAATGTCCGATTTATTCAATAAAATATATTGCACTAATACCGTAAATAGGCTATAGTGCAAAAAGTTTAATGCAAAGGGGCAGAATGGAAAGATGTATGATTTTACGTCTTTCTATTCTGCCCCTTTCTTTTTTATGCAATACAGAAAAGGAGGTTTCGCCATGATACGTTTTTGCCAACCATTTTTTTGCGAAGGTGTAAGACATTATGTACAGAAGGAAGTTCAACATCCCTTCCATCTCATGTTTTCAGAATTTGTAATTCAATCTGTGATTGATCGAAATGCCGACCCCCTTTTTATGAAATGCATTCCTGATGGATGTGTTACAGTTTTGTTCATAAAGAGTGCAGGAACTTATAAGATAGAACTTATTGGAACCCCGCTTTCTGCAAAGGCTCTTATTGTATATCCTGATGCATTGTATTTTGCTGTCAGGCTTGAACCTGGATTAAGTTTTCCTTATTCTCGCATTTCAAATGCAAAGATAAACACTCGTGACATAACGGATACTGAAATTTTTCTACCTCTTCTTAGCGGTGACATGAAGGAACTTATAGAAAAACTTTTTGCGGCATCGTCCTTTGAAGAACGAATTGATATTTTTAACAACTACATTTCTCTTTTTGACAGAAGTGAACTTATGGCAAAGGAACATCTATGCGATATGCTCATGCAAATTTACAATGCAAAGGGAAATGTTGAAATAAGTGATATTGCAGATAAGGTCTGTTATTCTGAACGACATTTTTCTCGGATTTTTGCCGAAAGTCTTGGATATTCACCAAAAACTTTTGCTCGGATTGTAAGATTCCAGCATGTACTGTTTCAGATATTAATGAATGGCAATGTAAATATTTCTGATATGATTGCTTCGCTAAATTATTCTGATCAGGCCCATTTCCAACGAGAATTCAAGGAATTTACAACTCTTACACCAAGACAGTTTATTCAGTTTGCAAAGAAAAATACTTCACGTGAAAGGTGTTTGACTTGCACTGGACATTGTGGTAAGTGCCATGAATGACAATTTATTAAAGGTATATTCATTTCTTATGCATAAATCCATTCCGTTTAAACGCTACTGCCATGCCAGTTGTACGACAGATTCAGAATGGATGGCAATCCTTAAGAAAATGAATGTACCATGTTCTTTTGTTCATACCTCTATTTTTTCATTACCCGATGAAAACTTTCTGTGCTTTCTGCAGGAACTTTCAGAATCAAAGGAAAATTCTTCTGAAATATTGTTACAGAAAGTAGAGCCTGTTCCTATATTGCAGAAAGAAAAAATCTTTCAAAGATTTGACTGTAATGAAAATACTCTAAGCCCTCTTGCATTTGTGCTTGACCTTCAAAATGAATTTTCAGTTACATTTTCAGATTCTCTAAGAGAAAGTGAATACCTTTGTTTTCCCTGCATAGATGATACTGAAAGCATCATAATGTCTTATTCTGATTTTCTGGAATATTTTATTCCTGCAACTGGTATAAAAATTATTCAATAATTTTTATACACGTCCGTTTTCTTCAATAATCAATTTCGAAAAAATGCAATCCTTTTCTTAAGATCAAATCGCAAGGAGGTGTTACCATGCGGATTGAAGAACACCCCATCCTGGGATGTTATGAAAAAGGAAATGAAGTTCACTTTACTTTTGATGGTAAAGATTTGACGGGATTTGCAGGGGAATCAATTGCTGCTGCATTAAAAGCAAACGGAATAATGATTCACCGTTATACAAGCAAAAATCATAAGCCAAGAGGAATCTTCTGTGCAATCGGTCGCTGTACCGACTGTGTAATGATTGTAAACGGTAAGCCTAATGTCCGTACATGCATAACTCAGTTGGAAGAGGGAATGACTGTTCAGACTCAGTATGGTGTTTTGCCTAAGCAGGAGGATTAAAGTGAAAAGACATGAGTTGATAGTTATAGGCGCTGGTCCTGCTGGTTTGAGTGCTGCAATAGAAGCTAAGAAGAATGGTATGGACGTAATTGTGTTTGACGAAAACAGTCGTCCAGGCGGGCAACTCTTTAAGCAGATACATAAGTTTTTTGGAAGTAAGGAACATCATGCAAAGGAACGCGGCTTTATGATTGGCCGTTCCCTTCTTGCAGAAGCAGAATCTCTCGGTGTCAGGGTAGAACTTAACGCTACTGTAATGGGTATTTATGAAAATAAAGAAGTCACCGTAAAGATGGAAAATGAAGTTCATCATTATAAAGGAGACTACATCATAATTGCAACTGGCGCTGCTGAAAATATGATTCCGTTTAAAGGTTGGGATACACCGGGTGTAATAGGAGCTGGTGCTGCTCAGGCTTTGATGAATTTGCAGGGAGTTCAGCCGGGTAGTAAAGTTCTTATGGTAGGAAGTGGAAACGTAGGTCTTGTTGTTAGCTTTCAACTTTTGCAGGCTGGTTGTAAGATTGCTGCAATCATAGATGCTGCTCCTCGTGTTGGTGGATACGGTGTTCATGCTTCTAAGGTTGCACGTACTGGGGTTCCATTCTATCTTTCTCATACTGTTGTTGAAGCAAAGGGCGGTGATCATGTTACCAGTGCAGTTATTGCAGAAGTTGACAGTCATTTTAAGCCTGTTCCTGGAACAGAAAAAGAACTGGATGTTGACACTATTTGTATTGCAGTTGGATTAAGTCCTATGAGCCAGCTGGCAAGTAATGCAACATGTAAGATGGCTCTTATT
>CACXDK010000200.1 GCA_902766345.1 uncultured Spirochaetaceae bacterium
TTGCCCTTCTTAGTCAGATCTTCTGTAATAGTAAGGATGTCTCCAGCAATTCCGCCTGCAAAAAGGCTCATCATGGAATCATAAATAATATGATTGCGATCATCATAAAAATTATCAGCACGCAAATATGTTACAACATCGCTGACAGACTTCCAGTTGAGCAGCATGGCACCAAGAGTTGCACGTTCAGCTTCAAGATTATGCGGTGGAATTTTTCCTTTTAATACATCCATTCTGACCCCCATTTAAAACTAAATAGCCCGCGAAAGAATAAACCTTCACGGGCTTGTTGCAAATGAAACTAAAAATTAGTTATTTTCAGCTGATGCTTCAGCTTCTGCTTCCTTATTTTCAGCTTTTTCTGCTCTTGACTTCTTAGCAGGCTTTTCTTCTTTCTTACCTTCTTCATTTGTTGGCTGAGCCTGTACAGAAAGCTTTACTTCTGCAAGAGCTGCTTCATACAAATGAACCTTGAATGTGTAAGAACCACAGCTCTTAATTGTAAGACCTGGGATTTCGATACGCTTTCTTTCAATTTCATAACCAAGCTTTGCATAGTAGTCAACAAGAGTCTGGCTTGTAACAGCACCGTAGAGCTTGCCGTTTGTACCAGCAGGCATTGTAAGAACAACATCCTGAGCTTCAAGCTTTTCTTTAAGAGACTTGCTGTCTGCTCTCTTCTGCTCTTTACGTGCTTCAATTTCAGCCTTTTTACCTTCAAAATATGCTACGCTTTCTGGTGTGTAAGGAACAGCAAATCCGTGTGGGAAAAGATAGTTTCTAGCATAACCGTTTGCTACAGTCTTTACATCGCCCATTTCACCAAGATGTTTAACATCATCATTAAGAATAATTTTCATTTCAAGCTCCTCTTAAAAAAGAATTAATTTTTCGGATACGTCACCAGGAGTTGGATCGCATTTCGTTGTAAGATAGAAATAAGATCTATCTTTAGTCTGCTACGTATGGAAGCAAACAGATTGAACGTGCTCTCTTAATTGCAACAGCAAGTTCCTTCTGATGCTTTGCACAAGTACCAGTTATGCGACGTGGAAGAATCTTACCACGTTCTGTTGTAAAGCGGCGCAAACCGTCTGCGTCCTTATAATCAATCTTTGCCTTGTTTGCACAGAAACGGCATACTCTCTTGTGAAAGAAAGCCTTTCCCTTTGCACGACCGCGAGCTTCGTCCTCACGACCTGAATCTTCTGCAGCAACCTGATCTGCACCATTATCAATCTTCTGATCTTCCACAACTTCGTTTCTTGTTGCTTCGTCTGTCATAATATGCTCCTATTATTACGAGTGATATCCTTTCTTTTATTAGAAAGGAATGTCTTCAGGAAAACCGCTACTGTCTCCGCCAAAGCTTTCATCAGGTGCAGAATCTGCAGCCTGATAGTTCTGTGCAGAAGGACGAGGTGTATAGCCACCTTGCATCTGCTGACCTGAACCACCATTATATGAAGATGATGGACTTCCGTCAGCACGACCGCCTAAAAGTTCAATTGTATTTGCCATGATGCGGATTTTACTGAACTTCTGACCGTCCTTTTCCCAGCGATCCTGCTTTAAGGATCCCTGAACAGCTATCTGTTTTCCTTTTGTGAGGTATTGTTTTAAAGATTCCGCCGGCTTACCAAAGTAGGAAACATCGAAATAATTAACTTCGCTAACCCACTGATCGCCATCCTTACGGCTTCTGTTTACAGCAACAGACATTGCAGCGACGGCTGTTCCACTCTGTAGATAACTTAATTCCGCATCGCGAGTAAGACGACCAACTAAAGATACGCTGTTTAAATCTGAACCTGCCATGTATACCTCTATAGTAATGTTCTACGCTCTAACTTAAGCGTCTTTTTCTGTCTTGAGTACGAAAAGATACTTCAAGAGATTTGCATTCAATCTGAACTGAAGATTCATTTCTGAAATCTTTGCAGGATTTGCCTTGATGTGGAAAAGAACAAATCTTCCGCGGCGAAGCTTCTTGATTTCATAAGTGAGATCGCGGTCACCGAAAGGCTCTTCCTTTTCAATCTCTACACCAAATTTTGCAAGGTCAGCACGAAGAGTGTCTGTACCAGCCTTGAATTTCTCATCCTCTACAGGATAGATAGTCATAAGTTCATACTTTCTCATAGTATATTCTTCCTTATGGTCTTTGAATGGGAGGCACGTGCGTGTCTCCAAGGGGTATAGAATAATAACAAATTCAACTGTTTTCGTCAATATTCAATGCAAGAACTTGTTCTATACAAGAACAAATACTCACTTCTAATAAAGAAGTAAGGTGTTCTTCTAGTCAGAAAGTAACTTTCACTTCTTGTAAAGAAGTAAATTGCTGCCATTTACAGTTGTAAAGTCATACCTTCTGCATTTACATTAAAGCCAAGGCTTTTATAAAGTGGAAATCCGTCTTCCGTAGCGTCAAGGCTCATTTCTGTGCATCCTTTAGACTTTGCTTCTTCAAGCAGCATAGACACCATCTTTCTTGCAAGTCCCTGCCGCCTGTAATCTTTATTTGTATATACATTCATAAGATGTGCCCTTTTTCCTGTAGGATGACTGAATGTAGGCATAACGGTTATGTAACTTACAGAAGCACAGCCTACAACTCTGTCTCCATCTTTTGCCAAAACAGTCGTCTGATCTCCATTCAGAAAATATTCACGGGAGCATTTTACCAAGCTTTCATTAAATTCATATTGTGCATCCAGATTATTTACTACTTTCAGCATTTCCAGACGAACAGACATAAGATCCTCAATATCAGCACTACCAGCCTTAATTATTTCAACCATAATAAATCACCTTAACATAACAATATAAAATAGTAAATAAAGAATAAAACAATCTCAAAACATAAGTTTTTAAAGGCTTTTATAAGATAAATGCCGAACATATAAAATAGAAAAAGAATTTGAAATATAAATAAAGGTATGATAAAATTCTAAATTAACATGTATAAGAAATTCTTAAAGGAGCTTTAACATGAAAAACAATCACTTTTCATTAAGTCCGGCACAAATACTAACTATAATTGCACCACTTGCAATTATAGCAATGTACACTTTCATATCATTTACATCAATGATAAACAACATAATAAATTCGAGCATAATCGATAAAGCTGCAGGTCTGAATGAAAAAGTTGAATACGAAGTAAGAACGGCATTTGAACCACCTGCTGTGGCAATGGAATCTTTAGCCTATGCCACAAACCAGGCAAGCGGACAGAGTGCTGTAAAAGACCTTCTCAAAATAAGTGCAAAAAATTATCCTATATGTGAAGCTTTCTATTTTGCTACAGCACAGTCACCAGCAAAAGGTGGTTACCAGATAACCAGTGATGATTATGAAGCCCCTGCAAACTTTGATCACACTACCCGTTCTTGGTTTACAGAAGCCGTAAAAGCAAAGGGTATGCTTGCAGCAAGTGAGCCTTATCTTAATACTCGTACAAACAAAGTGTGCATTTCATTTTCTCAGGCTGTTTACAATAGCAAAAACCGCTTTATAGGTGTTGTAGGTTGCGACATAATGCTTGATAATCTTTCGGAAATAATCAATAAAATTTATCTTTCTGAAAAAACTAAAGCTTATATTCTTACCCAGAACGGTCTTTACCTTACAAATCCAGACACTTCATTAATCATGAAAGATTCCTATTTTGACCACACAACCCTTGATACAGTAAAATACCCTTTGGAAAAATATCTTGACGGCAACACAAAAACTTTTATACAGGGAAACAACTTCTTTGCAGTACGAAAATTGGCAGCCGCACCTTGGTATGTAGTCATGGAAGGTCCAATGAGCGATTTTACAGGAAAATATGCTTTCTGGCTCCTTATAATACTCATAATTGTAGGCATCCTTATTTTTGGAAATGTTATTTTTGACGGTTACATAATGAACAAGACTAAGATGAAGGAACTGAAAGTCAGTGAAAATCTTCTTTCCGAAACACAAAATCTTGTTGTAGCATCACGAGAAACAGCCGCCACAAGTCAGGATCAGAGTGCAGCAGTAAAGGAAATTGTTGCCACAATGGAAGATTCCAACACACTTTCAGAAAACATCTCTACAAAAATAAAAGATGTTGCAGGTGTTGCCACAAAAACATCAGCAGATGTTCTTTCAGGTGTAGAAACACTTGCACAGAACGTTGCTCAGTTGCGTGAGATTTTTGATGCAAACCAGGAGACAATAGAAGGCATTAAGGCTCTGAGTGATAAGATTGAAAACATCTGGGATATAGTAACTCTTATTAACAGTGTCGCAGATCAGGCAAAAATCATTGCTTTTAATGCAGAACTTGAAGCAAGTAGTGCTGGTGAAGCAGGAAAGAACTTCCACATTGTTGCAACAGAAATCCGACGCCTTGCAGACGGTATTATTGACGGTACAAAAGAAATTAAGGAACGCATTAATGAAATTCAGCAGTCTTCAGACAGCCTTATCATCAAAAGTGAAAGCGGAACAGCTAAAATTAATGAAGGCTGTGAAAAAGCAAAGGAACTTGAATCTAAATTTAACAGCATAAAGAGCTCTGCCGAAATCACTGCAACATCAAGTGCAGACATAACAAACATAATACAGCAACAGGCAACTGCATCAGAGCAAATTCTTATTACCCTAAAGCAGATTTCTGCAGGTGTTGAAAACTTTACTCAGGCAACAGAAAACATCTCAACTTCTTCAACAAAATTAAAAACACTGGCAGAAAACCTGAATAAAAATTAACATCAGCATGAAGGCATGCAAATAAAGAGGAGACAAAGTTTTGAACGAAGAAATTGTAAATGATATTGCTTCAAATCAAAAGCAAGAAGAAGAAAAGGTTGAGGTACAAAATAAAATCACATGGCTTATCTTTTCAATAAATGAAAAGAAATATGCCATTAAATCTTCGGAAGTACACGAAATTATTCGTGACTTAACAGTATACAAGCTTCCCTTCTTGCCTTCATACATTGAAGGTGTAATAAACAGACGTGGAGATCCATTTACTGTTATAAATCCACTTTCGATCATTGACAGCATGGAAGCACCACCTCCAGAGTCAAGTCTGTTCCTTATCTTGAAAAGGACAGATGATCAGGTTTCCCTGCACATTTCGGACATTCTTTCTTTCTATGATGTAGAAGAAAATGACATTCATCTTATTCCTAACGGAGAAAATGAAGGTCTGTATCTTGGTACAATTGAATACAATAAAGAAGAAATTCCTGCATTGAATTCAGAAGCTTTTGAACTTATATTGAGGAAAGATTTTGGAGCTGCATAATCAATTCACATGTATTTCATACGATATAATTGATTTTCTCATTCCAAGTAAATATGTTGTTTCCGGCATTTTCTTAAGCATTCCGAAAGACAGCAAGACAATTCTGTTCAACAGGGAAACACTTCCGCATATATACATCGGGAACATGCTTGAAAAAGAATTTCAATGCACGTCAAAGGCAGACACATCTGTAGTGCTTGTAATGAACAAAAATGATTTTTCGGCAGAAGTATGTAAAACCATTATAAATCATACAGATACGGCTTTTCCAGCAACAGGAAACCTTGCACTTTCTGTAAACGGAAACATTTCAAGCAGGGAATTCATATTAGATACATTTCATCTTATGCCGCAAGGAATAAGGGAACGTCTTGGCTCCTGTGGAATTGATGCAATTATATTTCCAGATGATGTACGCAAGCAAATCCTTATTGCTCCAGATCTGTTATTAAAAAAATTCTTTACAGGAGGCCTTCAATGAACATTCTTATTGTTGATGATTCTGCAATAATAAGAGCAATCCTCGAACAAAATCTTTCTACAGAAAACGATTTTACTATCATAGATTCTGTATCAACAGGAAGAAAAGCCATTGACAGTGCTCAGAAGAATGATCCTGACGTCATAATAAGTGACGTAGACATGCCTGAAATGAATGGTTTGGAATCTACAAAAATCATTTCTTCTAAATATAAAATTCCTGTCATAATCCTGTCAGAAAATGCTGATGACAGAGCAAAAGCAAAAAGTGCAGGAGCTGTAGATTTTGAATTAAAACCGAGTCTCGATTCATATAAGGCTCCATTCTTTGCTTCGCTTAACGAAAAAATCAGGAAAGCCTATTCTACAAAAAAGCAGAAACCTCATACTGGTAAAAAAATATTAGGATTTTCAATACGCGGTTCGGAAGTACCTTCAAATTCCACAGATAAAAGCAATTTTAAAGTTCTTTGCATCGGAGCATCTACAGGTGGACCAACAGCGGTTGCTAATGTACTGTCAAAATTGGGTAAAAATTTTCCACTCCCAATTCTTTACAGTCAGCATATAGAAGTTGGTGCAGATGCAAAAATGGCAGAATGGTTTAACCAGACTTGCAAAAATCTTGAAATAAGACTTGCCCACAACGGAGAAGAAGCTATTCCTGGCAGAGTTTACATGGCTCCTGCAGACACACATCTTGTAATTGATTTTGTAAAGGCAAATGGACATCCTGTTTTGAAAATTTCAAATGATCCGCCGTGGAGGTTCCTGCGTCCATCTGTAAATGTCATGTTTAACAGTGCCTCGGATTTTTATAAAAATAGCTGTCTTGCAGTATTGTTGACAGGAATGGGACGAGATGGTGCGGAAGGCTGCAAAAACATCATAACTGCTGGTGGTTATACAATTGTAGAAGATGAGTCAACCTGCGCCGTATTCGGCATGCCAAAAGCAGCCATAGAAGAAGGAGGTGCTTCAGAAGTTCTGCCAAGAAATGAAATTCCTTCACGGATTTTGAAAATTATAGGAAGAGAGTAATATGATCATATCACAAGAGGAACTTAACAGAATAGTTGAACTCATTACGGCAAAGACCGGCATTTTACCACGTGAAAGTCATAAGATGGGAATAAAGAATTACATTGAAAAATATCTAGATGCAAATTCAATGACTTTTACTTCATACTATCCGCTTATTTCCAGATCAGACACAGAGTTTTCTGCCTTAATAAATGAGTCTACAGTAAACGAAACATATTTTTTCAGGGAAGAAAGACATTTTTTACTTCTTAAAAACAAGATTTTTCCAGAATGGAAATTGAAAAACGGAAGTAAGACTATAAGAATATGGAGTGCTGCTTGTTCTTACGGAGAAGAGCCCTACTCCATTGCTCTTTTGACACAGGCATGTAATGTTCCATCAGAAATTTATGCAAGCGATATAAATACAAGGGCTCTTGAAAACTGTAAGAACGGTAAATTCAGACATGCCTCAAAACGCAGCGGTGACGGCGAAGAATTTCACCCTCTGTTTTCAGGCTTCCAGCACAGCGACGGATATTTTGTATTTCCAGAAGAAATTCGGAAAAAAATTACATCATTCCAGCTTAATCTAGCAGAGCTTGAAAAAAATATTCTCAGCATTCCTAAAAAGATAAATATAATCTTTATAAGAAATGTATTTATTTATTTCAGCATGGAACTTCGTGCAAAAATCCTTAAGTTCATTACAGATTACAGTCTTGAACCTGACGGTTACATATTTGTTTCCATGAATGAAATTGCACAGATTGATTCGACTATAATGCCGCCAAATCTGGAAAAAATATCAGAAAACAATATATTTTGTTTTCACAAAAAAAATTAGGAGATCTTTATGGCTCATGTTTCAGAAGATATTACAGAAAGCTTCATATCTGAAAGTACAGACCTTCTGGATTCAATCAGAAAGGATGTTGTAAGTCTCAAGGCAAATCCAGACGATAAAGAAATCCTTGCACGACTTTTGCGCGATGTCCATACAATCAAGGGCAATTCACGCATGTTGGGATATAATTCCATTGAAAAACTTGCCCATGCAATTGAAGACGTATACAAAAGCTTAAAAGACGGAAAAATAAAAAATTCTGACAGACTCATTCAGGTTATTTTCTATACGTGTGATAAAATTCAGGAATGCATTGCATGCATAAAGCAGAAAGGCAATGATGCATTAAGCATTGATTTATACATTGTTTACTGTGACAAACTTGCAGCAGGTGAATTGATTGATACATCTCAGCTTGTGCAGGAAGTGCAGAAAGAAAAGATGGATTCTGCATTAAAATCGCACGAGCAGGAAGAAGAAAATGCGAATCTTTCCGATTTACAGTCAATACGCATAAAGCTTGATAGAATTAACGAAATCATTTCTTCTTTTGATAACATGATTATACGAGAATTCCGCTTAAAACATCAGCTGGACAACCTGCGTCAAATAGAAGAATCCACAGGAAATCATGATATTTCAAGAATAAGAAAACAGCTTGAAAACGATATAATTGCACTTGAAACCTCAATTTTCAGCGTACAGCAGAGCGTTTTTGATTTACGTATGCTCCCTATACTTATGGCAATACGTCCATTGGAAAACACTGTTGTTGTAGATTCCATAAATCTTGGTAAGAATGTACGCTTTGAAATTCCAGATACGGAAATTGCAATTGATAAAGTTGTTCTTGAGCAGCTGAGTGACATACTCATGCACCTTATACGAAATTCCCTTGATCATGGAATTGAAACTCCAGAAGAAAGAAAGGCTTTGGGAAAACCGGAACAGGGTGTAATTTCCATAAAATGTGTACAGGAAACAAAATATATTGAGCTTACAGTAAGTGATGATGGAAAAGGCATTGATTACGATAAAATACGCCAAAAGGCACTTGCCTTGTATCCTGAACGTGAAGATGAAATACATGAAATGAGCGAAAAGGAACTTTCAAGCTTCCTGTTCCAGTCTGGTTTTTCAACAAAAGAAAAGGTAACAGAAATTTCAGGACGTGGTGTAGGACTTGATGTTGTATGGACTAACATAGAAAAAATCAAAGGTCACATACATATAGAAAGTGAAAAAAATAAGGGAACGTCATTCATACTCCGCTTTCCTATTTCTCTTGCAACACTTCAAGGTCTGTTCATTTTCTCAAACAACTCAAAGTTCCTTATTCCTTCACAGCATATCATCGATATCATTTACAGAAAGAAGTCAGAATACATTACGCTGCAGAACCAAAGCTACATCAAACTTGAGTCCAGCCTTATTCCTGTATACGCACTTTCTTCTCTGTTCAAAGAGCAGCATTTCATAAAGTCAACCGATGCAGACACAATCCTGATTGCTGAATATATGGAACAGCAGATAGGTATTGTTGTTGATCAGGTTCAAAGATATGCTTCGCTTGTTGTAAAAGCTCTTCCTAATACCTTAAAGAGTTATACAATCTTACAA
>CACXDK010000201.1 GCA_902766345.1 uncultured Spirochaetaceae bacterium
AGATGGCGAAGTTTACATTCATCCTCTTGAAACACGTGACGTTAATGCTTCTGGTATCATCCGTGAAGTTAAGAACGGACGCGGTGTAAAGAATGATGTTCAGGACGCTGTTTGGCTTGACACTCCAATGATTGACATGATACATGGTGAAGGAACTATTCTTAAGAGTATTCCTGCTATGTACAACATGTTCATCAAATACGGAATTGATATCCGCAAGGAGCCAATTCTTGTTTACCCAACACTCCACTATCAGAACGGTGGTGTTGAAATTGACAAGACCTGTCATTCAAGCATTCCTAACCTCCTTGTTGCCGGAGAAGCTTCTGGTGGTGTTCACGGAACAAACCGCCTTATGGGTAACTCTCTGCTTGATGTTGTAGTATTCGGTCGCGAAGCTGGTATTGAAGCTGGAAAGATGTTTAAGAACATCACTCTTGCAGATACAGCAAAACTTAACCTTAAGCACGTAAAGGACTTTGAGGCTGAGCGCGATAAGGCTGGAATCAAGGATGATGTAGTATCTCCAAAGGTTCTTCCTACATATCACCACGGAAATCCTGAATTTGACAAGGAAATTCCTGGAGCAACAAAATAAATAATTCTTAAAGAAAGGGGCGTTTCAAAACGAAACGCCCCTTTTTTCTTACTTATTGCACAAGAGTTTATTAAGTAATATAATTAAATAAATTAATTTTAAGAGGTAAAAGAATGACTGCTTATCTAGCTGGGGTTTGTTCATCTGCCCTGTCATTTATTTTTATTGTATTTGCAATTGGTACTATAGGATATCTTGTCGGTGGTATCAAAGTAAAAGGTATTGAACTTGGTACAGCAGGAGTACTTTTGGTAGCTCTTCTGTATGGAATTTTAACTCATTACATTCCAAGTTTTACCATTTCAGAAAAGGAAATCTTTCTCTTTAATGCTAAAATAAAGGGAAACTTTGGCATTGTATCTAATATCGGTACAGCCCTATTCGTTACTGCAGTCGGCTTGATTGCAGGTCCAAAGTTTTTCAGAAGTTTTAACCGTAGCACACTCAGCTACATCCTTCTTGGAGTTATCATAATCGCAATCGGAGGCGGAACAGCAGTTCTGTTCACTGTACTCGATAAAAATATGAGTTCATCAATGGCTGTAGGTCTTTTAACAGGTGGTCTTACTTCAACTCCTGGTTTCAGTGCAGGAAAAGAGTGTGTACAGGCTATAGAGGAAGATGTTACAGCAGGATACGGTATTGCTTATCTATACGGAGTTCTTGGTGTAGTACTTTTTGTTCAGCTTGTACCAAAACTTCTTAAAATAAACATGGCTGAGGAAGTAAAGAACTTTCAGGCTGCAAACCAGATAAAAATTCCTTCTCCTAAAGGAAAATTAACAAGCATGGATCCATTTGGATTCTTTGCTTTCTTCCTTGCAGTTGCCCTTGGATGTCTCATTGGTGCAATAAAAATCCCGGGAATTAATTTCTCTCTTGGCAATTCAGGTGGATGTTTGATTGGCGGTCTTATAATAGGGCATTTTGCACATCTTGGTGGCATTGACTGTCGCATAAAAAAGGAAACTCTCAACTTTATGAGAGAGCTTGGTCTTGTTCTGTTCCTTATAGGTGCAGGTGTTCCAGGTGGAGTAAACTTTATTGACAAGTTCAGATGGTCATACTTCCTCTATGGAGCTGTAATGACAACTGTTCCTATGGTTGTAGGCTATATATTTGCTCGCTATGTATTCAAATTGAGCATACTTAACAACCTTGGTTCTATTACTGGTGGAATGACTTCTACCCCTGCTCTTGGAACTTTGATTGCAACAGCTGGTACTGATGAAGTTTCTGCAGCATACGCAGCAACATATCCATTTGCTTTGGTATCAATTGTTCTTACGGCAAAAATCGTTATAATGTTCTTGTAATAAATATTAATCAAATATACAAGAAAAGCCCTGATAAGATGTTTAAGCATTTTATCAGGGCTTTTTTATGCACTAAATAGAAATATAAAACAAATCTCAATATCAGCAAAGCTGATATATAAAAGCATAAAAAAAACCTTAATCTTTCGATTAAGGTCTTTCACATCTCCCACGGGAATTGAACCCATGTTGTCGGGATGAAAACCCGATGTCCTAACCACTAGACGAGGGAGACATAAACTTAAGCTACTGCTTTCGTTTAGGATGATTAGATAATATCATACCGACATATTTTAGTCAAGCACTTTATCAAAATAATCATCATTTTTTTTATATTTTTTTGAAAAAAATATAAATCACATTCCCATATCAACCTTTTTCAAAAGTTTTGTCTTGAAGTTTTTAGAATCATCATCATTTAGGCCCAAATCAAAAGCCCTGTTCAAATTAGCCATAGCTTCATTATACATGCCTAAATTATATTCCGACACAGCTTTTCTGTAATATACATGGCTTTGAAATTGATTAGCTTCAAGCGATTTATTAAAGCATTCTATGGCTTTTTTATCGTCCTGCATTACAGAATAAACGATACCTTCATAGTACATAGCTCTAAATGCTTTTTTATCCAGTACAGAGCTTTCATGGAAGTCATTTAAGGCTTTATCATAGTTATTCTGAGCAAAATATGCCATTCCCCTGTGCTTCAAAATAACAGAAAGCATGACATCTGGCAAACGTGGCTCTGTATTGATTATCTGAGTATAAATTGTAATTGCCTTTTCAAAATTACTACAGTTATGCTCATGCAAAGCCGCAAGAACAAGGTCATCAATACTACACTGCTCTGTGTCTATATTAGAAGACTTGAAGCGATTTGCATCATTTTCATTCGTAGACAAACCAAGCGACTCATCGGTAAACTTGTCAGCCTTGTCATAGAATGTGTCACGACGCATTCCCAATTCAGCCTGAAGCTTATTTTGATAATCTCGAATCTCTTGAAATATAGTATCAGCCAAGCCCAGATTAGCATTAATTGCAGCAAGCTTCCTGCGTAAAGGCTTGTCAAAAGGATTAAATTCAGATTTATATATAAGTTCATGCTCCACTTCTGCCCAGGCATCTTGTAAGATAGTTCGTACCTGAATTTCACAGACAACATCCTTTGGCAGAACAGGAGTTTTATTTTCTACAGGATAACAATCAGCTGGGATAGAAATCAAAACATGCACAGATTCATATCCAAACTCTCGAAACGATTGCTGAGAGCCTTTACGCTCAACTTCACGTACATCAAAGTTGTTAGTAAGCTGTTTTACAACATTTTCTATGTCAGCTAAAAATGCACAGATAACACGGATTCCCATCATATCCGTCAATGTAACAAGTTCTGTACTATTAGCGGAATCGTCAGCTTTCTGCCGCAATATTTTTCTATAATAGCTATCAAAAGACTTAATTCTTGTTTTATATGTCGGAGCAGAAGCAAGATGTAAAACTTCTTTCAGTCTTGCTTCGATCTTTCCTAGACACTCTGAAAATACAGGTCTATAAGAATTATAACGTTCCTGTATTACTGTTTTGTGCGGTAATAAATTCTGTTCATCCATAAAAATACAAAGAAAAGATAATATAAAAAAAGCCGTCCCGCAAAGGACGGCTTTTATCAGTCAATAATCTTTATGATATCACTAAAAGTGATTCAATCAATTACTGTACTGATGACTGAGCGTTAGAAGCACCGTTCTCATTGAGAGAAGATGTGAAAGCATCTTCTGTAGCTGCCTTCTGCTGCTCGATATAGCGGTTAACCTGCTTGTTACCAAAGCGAGACATTTCGATAGCCTTGCGGTCTGCTTCCTGCTTTGTTACGATTCCCCAGATATCTTCTTCATCGATATCGCGGTCTGCAGAGAGGATTGCGAGGTCATAGATAACCTTTACATCCTTGAAGTAACCTACGAAGTCTGAACCAACATCGTTAGCATCGCGAGCTACCTGGAAACCAGCAAACTTAACATATGGAATACCACGTGGATAGATTGGAACTACTCTGATTTCACGTGCACGAACTTCCTGTACGTAGTCTGGGTTGTTCCAAATAAGTGTCTTCCAACCATCAAACTGGAGTGTACCCATGTAATAACGATGTTCTACATTGTCATTGTCCAAGAGCAATACATAAAGTTTGTGTGGGAAGTTATCACCCATTGTTGTTACTGCGATTGATTTGAGAGTACCAACATTTCTTACAAGACCATAACCATCTTCATAGAGGTATTTACCCTTCTGTTCATCTGTTGGAGCAAGACGGTTTCCGTTTGCATCAGCATCTGAAAGTGGTTCATAACCTTCAATTGTAAAAGGTGGAACAATCTTAGCACTTGCATTGTGTGCCCAAGTTGGGAATACAACACGAACACCAAGAACATCCTTTCCTGCGAAAGGAACATCAGCTGACTGCTTTACAGGTGCTGCTACTGTCTTTGAATTAGCAAGAGCGAATACAGACTGTGCTGAAGAATTCAACTTTACTTCCCATTCTGGGAGAGAGAGAGAAGTCTTCATAAGAGCTTTCTGCTCAGCTGAAAATGATGAACCAGCAGCTACTGCAAAGTTCTGTACAGTTCTGCTGTTTTTTGTTGGATTGCCATTAGCATCCTGTACTGTATCTGCAACAAGCTGTGTAAAATCAATGAGTGTTGATTCCTTAGCAAATGCAAAACTTCCAGCCAAGAACATGGCAACAGTAATTAAAACAAAGGTCCTCTTCATTCGAAACTCCTTTTATACTTTTGATGTAGCCTTGATACCTTATAGTATCTCTTAACAATTAGATTTTGTCAACTTAGTTTTAATTAAATTTTACCTTTTTTTTGGCTCAATCAAATCTCGACTCCATTGATAAAAGCAATCATTAATCAATACTTTTTCCATCAATTGAAACATCAATTTTATTAATAAATGTGAAGTTCTTCACAATATTAACCTTAAAAATATCAATGCTTTCTTTTATTGTCATACCGTCTACGCCAGTAAGAACTGCATCGTTAAAACCAACGTAAAGGTCTTTATTTTTGAGAAAGCAATAAGAAAGTTCCGTATCTCTTGGAAAAATGCGTATATACCTGTTTGTCATAGGTCCAAGAAGAACTTCCTCTACAAATAATTTTTCAGCACCCTGTACTGCTTTATTCGGCAAGAATCTCACTTCCGTACACAAATTTTTACTGTCATATGATGGAAAGTAAAATACATAGCGATGTTTTCTCTGAAAAACACACCAGCAGAAGAGAGATGTAACCAATGCAATAAAGAAAGCGAAAATACACAAAAATGAAACAATTTTTTCTGATTTAGTCCGTATCATCTTGAACCCGTAAATCCTCTTGAACGCTCAAAATGCGTTATAAATGATTTCAGACCATTATATATTCCAACAGAAAGTTTTTGCAAGTAGGTATCATCATTCAAAAGAGCACCTTCTTCCTTATTTGAAATAAAGCCAGTTTCCACCAGAACACTCGGCATCTTTGCATTTTTTACAACAAACCATTTTTCAGCCTTAATGCCTCTGGATGATGTTAAAGAGCCAACCTGCTCAGACAAAGCCTCTGTTATGAATTTTGCCATCAGGATAGATTCTGTAGTGTATTCTTCTTCCATCATGCTATTTAAAATGGCAAGAAGGGTTTTATCTTCACTCATGCTTGAATCTACAACATCACGCCTGTAATTTGGGTCAAGATACCATACCTCAAAACCAGATGCTGACGAAATAATACTTGCATTTGCATGAATAGATACATACAGAACCGCTTCATTTTCTGCAAGTTTTACAGAATTTGCAATATCAGTCCTCTTCTCAAGATCAAGAAACACATCTGTAGTTCTTGTCATCAATATCCGTTTTTCAGGATATTTTTTCTTCAAAAGATCATATATAGCCAAAGCAACTTTCAAATTTACATCTTTTTCGTATATAGTCACTTTTTTACCGTTAAAATCGTGGGTAGCAGTTGCACCAGCATCCTTTCCACCATGCCCTGCATCTATCAGAATTGCTCCGACTTTGTACAGATTATGATCTTTAACAT
>CACXDK010000202.1 GCA_902766345.1 uncultured Spirochaetaceae bacterium
ATAACCATGGAAAGAGCTTCATAAGCTTCGTTCAAAGCTTTCTCAGATATCATTTCTTTATTTTTGTCCGGCTCCTGATGCAAGCGCTCCAGTTTTTCTTTAAAGGCTTCATAATCAGAAAGAAGTTTATCATTGTTTTCGTCAATAAAGTCTGTATCTTCTTTGTTTCCTGCATTCTCAATAGAAAGAGCAAGAGCAGAAAGATTCATTGCACCAATAATTCGTGCAGAGCTTTTTAATGCATGAACTTTTATGGTGTAAAGCCTTATGTCGCCATTATTATAGGCATCGCGGATAATCTTGGCATTTTCATCAATCGTATCAAGAAAAAGATTAAGTGCAAAAATGTAGCTTGAAATTCCTCCAGAATTTTTAACGCCTTCTTCATAAACAACGCCATCTATTTCTTTTATCCAAAGCATTTCTGCAGGAATTTCTTTTAAGTCTTCTACGGCATCTTTTTCAGAAGGTCTTTGAATCATCTTTTCTGGAAGATTATTCATAATAGTTCTTTCAAGAATTCTACTGTCAATTGGTTTTGTAAGATAGCCGTTAAACCCTTTGGACACATAAAAATCTTCATCTACAGAAGAATTTGCCGTCAAGGCATAAACAGGAAGGTCTGCATATTCTTCATTCTCACGGATTTTTGCAACGGTCTCAAGTCCGTCCATGCCAGGCATTTGATGATCAAGAAATACAACATTGAATTTTGTTTCTTTTATCTTTTCCAAACACTCTGCCCCGCTCTTAGCAGTTGTAACATAAACTCTTGTAGGCTTTAACAATCCCTTTATGACGTTAAGGTTCATTGGAGTATCATCCACAACAAGAATGTCTGCATCTGGAGCAACAAAGAGAGGCACATAAGGACCACTGGCAACTGTTTCGTCATGCTCTTTGAATATGCCAATCGGAGTTCTATCAACACTCTTTTGCTTTACAATAAAAATAAATTCGGAACCTTTTCCGTAAACACTTTCACAGGTGAGGTTTCCGCCCATGAGCTGGGCAAATCTTCGGGAAATATCAAGTCCCAACCCAGTTCCCTGAATGCCACTGTTTTTTACTTCATCAAATCGTTCATAGGCAGTAAACAGTTTTTTAATGTCTTCTTTTTTTACGCCTATTCCCGTATCTTTTACAGAAAAACAAAGTTTGCACACATCATCTTCCCGTTCAAGCATAGACACATTCAAGGCAAATCCACCTTTATCCGTATACTTTAATGCATTGGTAAGAAGATTAAGCACTATCTGTTTTATTTTTCCAGCATCACCAAAAAGCCGTTTAGGAAGCAGTTCATCAATGACAACCTCAAAGATAAGTTCTTTTTCTGTACTACGCATCCTTATCATTGAGACAATGGAACGCAGCATATCCTGCGTGTCATATTCCTGCTCAACAAGATGCATTTTTCCGGATTCTATTTTAGAAATGTCCAGAATATCATTAATAATCGAAAGAAGCGATTCTGAGGCATTACGAATATCAAGGGAATAATTCATCACTGAAAGAAAATAATTTTTGGGAACCCCATGGGCATCTTCCCTTAAAAGCATTTCATTCATTCCCATGATAGTGTTTATTGGAGTACGTATTTCGTGCGAAATATTGGCTAGAAACCTGGACTTTGCAGAGTTTGCACGCTCAGCTTCGTCTTTTGCCTGTTTAATTTCCTCATACTGTTTTTTTATAGTCAGTTTCATTATCCGCCAAACGACTATTCCAGTAACAAGCATCAGAAGCAATATTACAAAGACTAACATAACTGGATGTTCTACTATTATTTCAGTCATTACAGCCTCCCTTCATTACATCTGATTATTGTATTTTTTAAGGATTATCTTAACTTTAGGCAAAGAGTCCATAAAAGCTTCTACACACTTGGCATCAAAATGCGTACCTTTTCTTTCTTCCATAATGGAAAGTGCCTTTTCTAATGGAAGAGCTTGCCTATAACCTCGGGAAGATGTAAGAGCGTCAAATTCATCCGCAACCGCCATTATTCGTGCAGAAAGAGGAATTACTTCCCCATGAAGATGTTCTGGATATCCTGTTCCGTTCCATCGCTCATGGTGATACGCTGCCATGTTTCTTGCTTCTTTCAGATAGCTTTCGCCTTCCACAATGCCAATGGCATCTTCAATAATTTTCTTTCCTTCGGTTGTGTGCCTTTTCATTATCTCATATTCTTCATCAGTAAGCTTGCCCGGCTTATTAAGTACACCATCAGGAATATTGATGTTACCCACATCATGAAGAGGTGCGGAGCGCACTACATCGGCAATAAACTTTGGTGTTATCTTTTCCGCATAATAGCCTTTTTCCTTTAAGCCTTCGACAATGATTTTTACATAAGCTGTCGTTTTCTGAATGTGTGAGCCAGTATCGGAATCGCGGTTTTCAACCATGTTTGCCATGGTAATAATAAGACCGTCCTGCATTTTTGCAGTTGAGCTTGACAGCTGACGAATACTTCTTGTCTGTTCCGCCTGACTCTTCGTCATCTGGCAGATGGACTTAAACAACCTTTCAAATTCATCACCAGTATGAATGTCAAGATTTCTCAGTTGCTTTACATATTCATCCATCTGGCTTTGAGAATCTTTGGTATGCGAAAAATCATCAATATGCATTGTAAGTGCTCTTACAGGAAAAATAATGTGATAGTCGCTAAGCCAGATTACAAAAGCACAAAGCAGAATGAAGAAACTTAAAAATACTGTTACCATTTCAACAAGAATTTTTATTGCATTGGCAATAAGCAAGTTAATGTCAACATCTGCAATTGCATAGCACACACATTTACCGTAAGAATTGAATACAGGTTTTGCCGCTGTAAGAAGATAACCGTATTCATCGTTTGTTATGATAGGTTCAACATCCTCCCCCGCCAAAAGATGAGGAATGAATGGATAAAAAGCCTTATCATAAGGCAGGGCATCTCCAATGTTTCCTGCAGGAGTATCATCAGTTTCTATATCTATTACAACATGAAATCCATCTTCTTCCATTTTGTAAACATACAAGTACGAAATTTCAGATGAGCTGAAAAGAATGTCTTCAAGAAGGCTTTTTGTTTCAGCATAGCCTTCAGCAGTTCCCCTGCTTTCAAGAAAGTCATCTACCTTATCGCCATCAATTACCTTTGCGGCAAGGTTTGCCGTTCCCAATGCAAGATTTCTATGTTCATCAACTGTTGCCTTGTAGTAAATCCTCATGCTGATATATATTCCTGCAATTGCAACCGTCAAAAGTGAAAAAATAAGGACAAGCATTAATTTTACATGAAGCGAGAGTAGTCTTACGTTTGCTCTGCCTTTTGTTACACTTTCATCTACAGCCGAAGGACTTTGCATCCACATATTAAAGACAGAATAGCGGTAAAACTTTTTAGGTACGGCATGCAATACAAGCAGAACCAAAGCAACTGAGACAAATTTGTCTATAAAATTTATTATGAGCATTGAAAAAAAGTGTGCGACAAAAGGATTAAAAACTCCAGTTTGAAGTAGTATTCCACTGAAAGAAGCGTTATCAAAAGAAATGCTTCCAATAAACCATGTAATAAGAGAACCTAAACCGCCACCAATAAAAGTAAAGACAAGAACCGCAATAATAATGCCCCGCACTTTTTTTAAATAACCACACCGTGCAAAATATGCAGAACAAACAGCAATAAGTACATTAAGAACGCCAAAATACAAAGCAGAAGGCTGTGAAAAACTATTTATGAAATTTGTAGCAAAGCCAACAACAACACCCGGAAAATAGCCCCCCATAACGGAAATCAACACTGTTCCTATTGTGTCCAGATAAAGAGGAAGTTTTATTGTAGATGCAATCATTCCAAGCAGCAAATTTATAGCTACACCTGCAAAGCAGACACATAAGGCTGTTAAATTTTGTTTTTTATTCATTGGCTTTCCTAAAAGTACTTTAAATTTTATTTTACTATCAACCACTGTGGTGTCAAGGAAAATTTTAATGTTGAAAATTTAATAAAGTCTGCTACAATTGAATTTCAAAGGGATAAACACGTAATTACAAAGGAGAGAGAAGTCATGAAACTTAAGATAGCAATGTCAGTTATATTCATTGCAGCGTCTATTGCTATTTTAATGCCCCTCCATAACACTTTTCACTTTACAGACAGCAAAAAAGATGCAGAAGCTTCTGCATACGAAGAGCTTGTTGCCACACACTTATATGATGTGGTGGAAAGAATGTTTTCAGAGCCAATTACTATATCCAGAGAGATGGCAGCTAATTCCCTGCTGAAAAACCTTCTTCTGCAGGAAGATATAATTCCTTCAAAAGACACAGAAAACGCCATCTCAGAGTATCTTACAACTATAAAAGATGAATTCGGCTATATTGCAGCTTTCGTCGTCTCTGAAAAAAGCCGCTGTTATTACACTCCTTCTGGCATTTCAAAAATTGTAAATCCTGAGCTGGATCCTTATGATATCTGGTATCAAAAATTTTTGGACTCTCACAAAGAACTTGATTTGGATACAGATCGAGATCAGTTAAACGATTTCCGCTGGACAGTTTTTGTAAATGTGCGCATTCAAGACAAAGACGGAACATACATGGGCACTTGTGGCGTAGGTTTGTTCATGGACGAACTTCAAAAGTTTGTAGAACTTTGTGAAGAAAAATACGGGCTAAAAGTAAATCTTATAGATGATAAAGGCCTTGTCCAAGTAGATGTAGATGCTTCTAACATTGAAAACGCATACATTTCCGATGCCCTTACAGATCAAGCCGGAACAGACACTTTTACTTATGTAAAAAAAGCCTTTGGCGGTTTTAGGATGACCCGTTACATAAAAGATTTGGACTGGTATCTTGTTGTGCAGAGCTCTGAAACTCCAAAAAAAGAAATTTCAACATGGTTAATACCACTACTGAGTTTTTTACTGCTAGCGGCTTTGTACGCTCTTGGAATAATAGTGGTTTTGACCAGACATCCGCACACCCTCATAAAGACACAGCTTCCGGAAGACCCTCTTACTGGGCTTCCAAACCGCAACTACCTGAATGCATCCTACGGAGAACTGGGCGTTTTCAATACAACACGGTATAAATCGCTTGCAATGTTTGACATTGACCGTTTTAAGATTATAAACGAAACAATGAACGGCGATGAAATTATCCTGAGAATTGTTGCACTGTCTAAGGAAATGATTGACAACAAGGGAATAATCTTCCGTTGGAGCGGAGATGAATTTGTATTCTTCCTTGAAATGGAAGCAAGTGAGGCAGAAGAAAAATTCAAAAAACTGTGCAAAACCATACAAGACGAGCTTGAAGTTACTATATCTGTAGGAATTGTGGAGATAGATTTATTTGAAACAATAAAAAAGAATTACCACCGTGCAGTACAGCATTGCTATCGCGTTAAGGAAGCAGGTGGAAACGGAGTGAGTAGAAAATAATGAAAGAGGAAAATCATTCAATCCGATTACTGACAATTTTAAGCAGTACCCTGATTGTATTCATTGTATTCTTTCTGACAGCAGAATTTCTTCTTCGCAGTCAGTTAAGATCTGTGGGAATACAGTTTAAGCGGACTGTAAACATGTCGGCGGACAGAAAGACCATGGAACTGAATTCGTGGTTTTCGGACATAGAGAATTCTGTAACGGCATCTGGAAATTACATACTAAAAACAATGGATGAAGAACAGATTCTGAACGATCCCAATTATGAAAATGACTACATGGAAAATCTTGCCAATGAAATGGAAGCTTATGCCCGCTTTACAAAAGGGGTTATTTCCATATATTACAGAATGGAAATTGAACGCTTTGGCGGTGAACGGGGCATTTTTCTTGAAAGTACAGGCAAAAACTCTTTTGTACGCATTAAGCCAACAAACTTAAAGCAGTTTTCACCAACCGACACAGAGCATGTAGGATGGTATTACACACCAGTGTGGGCAAAAAAGCCAGTATGGACACCTCCATACGAAAACAAAAACATCAATGCACACATTATTTCTTACATAATTCCTCTTTACAAAGGGGAAAGTCTTTTGGGTGTTGTGGGCATGGACATAAACATGGCTGTCCTAAAAAACATAATAGATTTTCAGCCAGAAGAAGGCAGCATAGGAATATTGCTTGGACAGCAAAATGAACTTGTCTATTACAGTAATGCTAGCGGTTTGGAAAAATCTGTAGAGCGGACAACTGATTCACGACAAATGCTTAATGAACTTTCTCATGCTCCTACAGGCGAGTTAAGGCAATTCCGCTGGATAAACGATTCTTACCGTGGCGTCATGCGAAGCCTTTACAATGGAATGACGCTTGTCAGTGCCGTAAACACACGAGCTCTAACAAAATTATGGCAAAAAATATTTATCTCGCTTGCAGGGGCATTTTTCATAGCATGTCTTTTCCTTACTGCATTCATACTCTTTCAGTCCTACATACTGATTAATCCAATCCGCAGGATAAGCAAAGCTTCATACAAACTTGCCCGTGGTGAATTAAACATAGACATTCCTTATACATCAAACAATGAGCTTGGAATACTTGCAAACAACATCCGCAAGATGACGGAACAGATGAAGGAATACATTGACTACATCCGAGAGCAGACTTTACGCGAAAGAACGGCAAAGGAAGAAGCTATGACCGAAAGCCAGAGCAAAAGCGAATACCTTTCCAGCATGTTTATTTCGCTGCATGAGATTGACTTAAACGAAGACAAATTTACAGAAGTTCACAGCCGGCAGGACATTGCGGATTCCGTGCGCAGAAATTACGGGAATGCCCGTAAGACAATCCGTAAAGTCATGGAAGAGCGCATAAAGGATAAGCCTGAATGTAAAAAAGAAGATTTCATGAGCTTTATAGACTTTAACACGCTCGATGAACGTATGAAAGACAGAATAACCATTGCGCACGAATTTTACAGCATAAGCAACTACTGGTGCCGTGCACGCTTTATCCTCATGGACCGAAACCCAGACGGAACTCTGCATCGGGTTTTGTGGGCTGTATCAAATATAAATGAAGAGCGAATTGAACGGGAACTGCTCATTCATGAAGCGGAACGCAATGCCGCTGCATCTCAGGCAAAGAGTACCTTCCTTGCCAACATGAGCCATGAAATCCGTACACCAATCAACGCCATTCTTGGAATGGATGAGATGATTTTAAGAGAATCTGGTGACAATACAATAACGGGTTATGCCTCAAACATAATGATGGCTGGCAAAAACCTGCTTTCCATTGTTAATGACATTCTTGACTTTTCAAAGATTGAAGCTGGTAAAATGGAGATTTTACCAGATAACTATGACATTTCTTCTGTTATTATAGACCTTGTGAATATGATTAGGGAACGGGCAAAGGGTAAAGGTCTTGAATTCATTTTGAAAACAAATCAAAACCTGCCAAAAACTCTTTATGGAGACAGCGTCCGCATAAAGCAGGTCATTTTAAACCTGCTTACAAATGCCGTCAAATACACAAAAGAAGGTTCTGTAACCTTCAACATTTCTTATGAAAAGAAAGACGACA
>CACXDK010000203.1 GCA_902766345.1 uncultured Spirochaetaceae bacterium
GAGGAAAGTCAGATGGCAAATATAAGAGACTCATTTAGTCTTACAGAATGGTTGTGTTTTTTTGTGCCTCGTTTATGGCAGTATTGAGTTTTGTTCCTGATTATTACAAAAAAAACATGAAAAAAAAGCTGGACAAAAAGTTATTTTCGTGCTTACACCATTGACCAAGCTAAAATAAATTTGTTATTATATGATACACTTTATATATTGTTTGTGGTAAACCCGTTACTTACCCCGACAAATACAAATTTCAGAGGTTTTAAGATGTACGCAGTTGTTGAGTATAAAGGCAATCAGTACAAGGCAGAAAAAGGTGCCGTTCTTCAGGTTAGCAAGATTAATGACGCAAAAGAAGGCGACACAGTTACAATCGATACAGTTCTTCTTGTAAGCGACGGTGACAAGGTTTCTGTTGGTACTCCTTATGTAAAGGGTGCTAAGGTTACTGTAAAAGTTGGTGATACATTCAAGGATAAGAAGGTTCTTGTTTTCAAGTATAAGTCAAAGAAAGATTATCATCGTCTTATCGGTCACCGTGAACAGTATACACACGTTACTGTAGAGGATGTCGTATTGGCATAAACTCTGACAGAGTTTTGTGATGACTGAGATTGTATTGGTCTGTAGCAAAGACGGCTGCTTTAGGGCATGTACTGCCAAAGGTCACGCTGGATTTGCTGCCAAAGGAAAAGACATTGTGTGTGCGTCAGAAACTACCATTTTACGCACTGCACTCGATGTTCTTGAAAAGACTGATACTCTCACGGTAAAAGCTGAGGCTCCTTCCCGTGGACAGCTCGCATTCATGGTGGAAGAGGGTGAACCCTTAAACAGGGATCGGCTTATATGTGTTGCGGATTTTATACGATGCGGTGTAAAAGCCCTGTCTGATGAATATCCTGACAACATTAGCATGCGGGAAATTATAGAAGAATAAGAAACCGATTTTATATTGGTGGAGGAATACTATGGGACGAACTAAAGGCGGTAGCGGCGCAAAAAACGGTCGTGATTCAAACCCTAAGCACTTGGGCGTTAAAGTATACAGTGGTGAAACAGTAACAGCAGGTTCAATTCTTGTAAGACAGAGAGGAACTCGCATTCATCCGGGCAGCAATGTAAAAAGAGCTGGCGATGACAGCCTTTTTGCTACAGTAGACGGAAAAGTTGTTTACGGTGAGCGCAAGGATCGTAAGATTGTTTCTGTAGAACCAGTTGCAGAAGCAGCTAACTAAACTGATACTGTTGTGTAGAAGCCCAGTCTGAGTGTTTCAGGCTGGGCTTTTTTGTTACGGAATAGGGATTTCCCTAAGGTACGGTGTTCTATGATTCAATTTGCTGATGAAGCAGTAATAAAGGTAATCTCGGGAAAAGGTGGAAACGGTTGTGTTTCGTTCCGCCGCGAAAAGTACATTCCAAATGGCGGTCCTAACGGTGGTGACGGCGGACGTGGCGGAGACGTAATTTTCTGTGTAAAGCGTAATCTTCGTACTCTTGCACATTTGCGTTTTCATCCGATATTCAAGGCTCGTAACGGCGGCGACGGCATGAGCTGGAACAAGTTTGGTAAAGACGGTGAGGATGTTGTAATTCCAGTACCGCCTGGAACAATCATCCGCGATAACGAAACTAACGAAATAATTCATGACTTTAAGGATGAAGACGAAGATTTGCAGTTTGTCCTTCTGCATGGCGGAAAAGGCGGATGGGGAAATGTTCACTTTAAGTCAAGTACAAATCAGGCTCCACGTTATGCTCATGCAGGAAAGCCAGGTGAAGAAAAAGATTTGAAGGTGGAACTGTCTATAATGGCAGATATTGGTCTGGTTGGTTTTCCTAATGCAGGAAAATCAAGTCTGCTGGACTTTTTTACCAATGCACGTCCAAAAATTGCACCATATCCTTTTACAACAAAAGTTCCTAATCTTGGGGTTCTTCATGTTGATGAAAATAATGACATTATAATTGCGGACATCCCTGGAATTATAGAAGGTGCTTCCGAAGGTGCGGGGCTTGGCATTCGTTTCTTGAAGCATGTTTCACGTACAGCAGGCCTTTTGTTCATGATTGACTGTAGTGATGAAAAGTGCCTTGAATCTTATGATTTGTTGCTGAAGGAGCTTGCTTCTTATGGTAATGGTCTTATGGAAAAGCCAAGAATCGTATTGTGCAATAAGATTGATATTGAAGGTGCTGAAGAAAAAGCACTGGAAATAAAGGCAAAGATTTCTGAGTCGGATTCCTCTGCTGTAGTCATTCCAGTTTCTGTAATGGCACGCACGAATATGGATAGTGTACGCCGTGCAATTATAGAACTTGTTGAAAAGATGGAAAGAACCCATGCACCTGGACGAAATCATGCAGGTTCAAAGAATATGGCGGATGCTAACGAAAAGAGCGATTTTCTTTCAAGCCGTTCTGTTGATGACAGCATGGAAGAACAGTTTCCTGGTTCTGAGTAAGTATGAAAATTGCAGTATTGGGCGGAAGTTTTAATCCTATTCATATAGGGCATTTGGCTCTGGCGGATGAGGTGTGTACTACGCTTGGTTATGATAAAGTACTGTTTATTCCTACGTACAATCCTCCTCACAAAGAAATGAATGCTGCTCTGCCTGCTTCTGAGCGACTTGAACTTGTAAGGCAGGCTTGCAGTACGGATTCAAGATTTTGTGCAGAAGCCTGTGAAATTGAGCGCTCTGGAGTGTCTTATACTTATGATACTATCTGCTATCTTGAAGAGCGGTATGGAAAAGAGCTTGAAGGTCCAATAGGGCTTATTATGGGCGATGATTTACTGCCTGGTTTTCACTTGTGGTATAAGGCTTCGGAGCTTGCTCGAAAATGCACTTTAATTCTTGCCCGACGTGAAGTTAAGGCGGAAGATAAAAATCATGCGAATGTTCATTCTGGGGAATATGCAAAGGTGTCTCACGGAGAGCAGGCTTTTGATATTGCCTCGGAACCGCTTTTTAAGGATGCTGTGCGTCTGGATAATGCTGTGCTTCCAATAAGCTCTACGGATATCCGCACACGCATTGCTGACGGCAGAAGTTTTAAGTATCTTGTGCCAACTGCTGTTTTTAATTATATTAAAGATGGTTCTTTATATGGATATAAATAGCTCTGAATTGGTTGAAAAAATCCGTGAGTATGCTATGTCGGCAGAGAAGAAAACTCGGTTTGAGCATAGTGTGCGTGTGGCACAGACCGCAGAATATATGTGCGGAATTTATGGTGTTGATAAGGTAAAGGGATATGTTGCAGGTCTTGCTCATGATATATGCAAGGATTTGCCTGATGAGGAACAGCTTTCCCTTGCTGAAAAAGACGGACTGCCAATTTCTGATGCCGAAAGGAAATTTCCTTCGCTTTTACATGGAAGGGCTGCGGCTGTAAAACTGAGAAATGACTTTGGTGTTACTGATGCCGAAGTTTTGGAAGCCGTTGCAAGACATACGCTTGGGGGCTGTAATTTAAGTTCTCTTTCAAAGATTGTGTATGCTGCTGATAAAATAGAGCCTGGTCGGCCTCAATCAACGGAATCATACAGGCAAAAGCTTTTTAGTATGAGCCTTAATGAGATGACGCTTGCCGTGCTTGAAGAAAATATTGAATATCTGCTTTCTAAAGGAAAGAATCCAGCTCCAGAAAGTTATGCTTTTAAGAAAAGTCTTTCTGGATCTTATGCAGGAGAGGACTGATGGCTTTATCAAAGGAATTAAAAGGTTTTATTTTTATTGTTGCCATTATATTTATTTTTTCTGTTATGATATTTATGCTTTATAACAGCCTGAAAGGAGATCCTGTTGCTGATAATCTTAAAAGTGATCAAACTGTTAAGGTTCTGTTTGTAATTTGCGATGAAAATGCCAATGCTCTTGCTACAGAGGTTTTTATATGCTATCCGAAAACAAGAAGGGCTATGGTTTTTGATGTAACTGGCAATACTGGAGCTATTTATAAGAGCCTTGGGCGTACAGATAGAATTGATGCCATTTACAAAGAAAAAAAAATTGAAGTGTATAGGTCTGAAATTGAGAACTTTCTTGATTTGAGCATACCGTTTACAATAGAAATTACGTTGGATGATTTTGGTCTTTTGACGGATTTGATGGATGGACTTGATGTGTTTGTTCCAACTCCTGTTGATATTGTTTCCAAAGAGGGTGTGCGTTGGCTTTTGCCGAGTGGAGCAATATCGCTTGATGGCGATAAGATTAAGACTTTCATCAATTATATTCTGCCGGAAGAAACTGACGATGATCAGGAAAGCCGACGAAGGTCTGCATTTATTTCATTTTTGACGGCATTCAGTGCAAACCGCGAAGTTTTTCTTACTAAGAAAAACTTTCCGATTTTCAGTTCAAAGATGAAAGCCAACATAGAGGAAGAGGATTTTTATAATCTGTTAAGGATTATTTCTGATATTCAGACGGATACCATTGCAATTCAGACGGTTGTTGGAAGTCCCCGTGTTGTAGACGGCAAAAATCTGCTGTTTCCGTACATGGATGGACAGCTGATGAAAGATATTGTAAAACAGCGTGTACGTATGCTTGTAAGTGACAGTTCTGGAGAAAGCCGCCCTTACAATATTGAGATTTTGAATGGAACTCTAAAGCAGGGACTTGCTCAGCGTGCGTCTACTTCTTTGAATGGAGCGGGCTACAAGGTTGTTAAGGTTGGAAATGCTGACCGTTCTGATTATGAGCATACGGTTATAATAAATCATATTGGTAACGAGGAAGTTGCAGCTTCATTGGGTGAGTTTATTACGTGCTATAATATAATAAACGAAGAAATTGTTACTAACGATGAAGATGTTTCTGATGTAGACTTTTCAATCATTTTGGGCAAGGACTGGGATGGACGGTATGTCCGTGGTGGTTTTGGCAAAGACGATTTTGGAAAATAATATTTATAGGGAATACGAGGATATAGTATGGAAAAGACAGACGAGACAAAAGCTTTGGAAATTGCACAGCTCATGGAAGATTTTAAAGGACAGGATGTAGTTGTTCTTGATGTTTCTGGGCTTAACAGCTGGACTGATTATTTTGTTATTGTTACAGTAACTAGTGGTGCTCACTGGCAGGGATTGTATAAGCAGGTTAAGGATTACATTGCAGAAAATGACATGCAGGTTCATGTTACTGCAAATAAAGGTCCTCAGGGGGATGACTGGAACTTGATTGATTTGGGAACTGTTGTTGTTCACCTGATGTCTAAGGATGCACGCGATTTTTATGAACTTGAGAAATTGTGGCATGCTGCTAAGAAGTTAAAGTAATAGCTGGTAATGGTTTAAAATAAAAAAGGTTTCCGAGTTGAAGTTGTTCTTCTTCGGAAACCTTTTTTTGTTTTATAGATTTATTGTAGAATTAGAAAAGATTATCGTCCATGTCTGCAGGATCGCTGTCTTCTTCGATTTCTTCGTCATCATTATAGAAGTCGTCATCGAAACCGCGGCGACGGTTGTCATATCCGTCTTCTGCTTCCTGATCATCGAAAGGTTCGTCGTAGTCGTCTACGTCGTCCTCATCAAGACTGTCATCGAACTCATCGTCATAATAGTCACGTTCTTCATCGTCTTCGAAATCATCATCAAAATCATCGAAGTCATCGTCTTGATAGTCTTCATCGTATGAAAAACCAGAAGCTTCCGCAAAGTCCAGATAATCATCATCGAGCATGATAGTATTCCCCTTTATATGCTGATCTAAATGCTGATTTAACTCCTATACCGTCCATCTAAGACTGTAGAATAGGATAAATCTTTTGTCAAGTTGAAAATCATAATTCTGTTGACATAATTTCATAAAAAGTCTAATATAACTGCGTATGGCTGATAGCATAACTGTTACGGCTCCGGCAAAAATAAATATTGGACTTCGCGTCTTGCCGAAACGATCGGACGGTTACCACAGTATTGAAAGTATTTTTACAACAGTTCCGTTGTATGATACCTTGACGGTTTCTCTGGATGCTCCTGCTGAAACTTGTATTGTGGAATGCGAGGGAATGAATCTTCCTCAGGAAAACACATTTACTACAGCATACAAAGCTTTCTGCGTGCTGACTGGTATGAAATACGGTGTACGTGTTCACGTAACAAAACGTATTCCTTCTGGCGGTGGATTGGGGGGCGGATCAAGCGATGCTTCATCTTTTATTCAATCCATAGACAGATTATTTAATACACGTCTCGCATCAGACGACTTGCATAAGATTGCAGGCCTTGTCGGCAGTGATGTTTTCTTTTTTACCCATGCGCTGATTGAAGGAAATGAGCAGCCTTTTGCAGCAGTGGTAGAGGGAAGGGGAGAATTGATTACCCCTATAGAGACTCGGAATGATTATTCTGTTGTTCTTATTTTTCCAAAGGTTAGCGTTTCTACAAAAGATGCTTATTCTTGGGTAGATTCTTACACTGGAAAGCGTTCCTCTCCGATTGATTTGAAAAAAGAATTCATGAAACCGATTAAGGATTGGCAGTTTTCTAATGATTTTACAACTCCTGTATCTGAGCGGTTTAATGAAATTGAAAGTGCAATTGCAGCTTTAAAATATTGTGGAGCAGACTTTGCAGATATGTCAGGTTCTGGTTCTACTGTTTTTGGTATTTTTGCCAAGAAAAAAGGTGAAGAGGTTTCTTCCCTTGCAAGAACTTCTTGTGAAACTCTTGCTAAAAACTGGCGTGTTGTACTAGCTTAAAAAGTTTTCTTTTTAAAGAAGTGGAGGATTAGAGAGTTATGCAGGTTTCTGAAGTAAGAATTCGGAAGGTTGAGGGAGACGGCAAGCTTAAGGCTTATGTTACAGTTACATTTGACGGCGCTTTTGTTGTTCATAATGTAAAGATTATTGAAGGAAAATCAGGTCTGTTTATTGCGATGCCTAGCAGAAAGACTGCTAACGGAGCATACAAAGATGTTGCACATCCAATAAGCATTGATTTTAGACGTGAGTTGCAGGATAAAATCCTTAGTGAATATGCTGCAGGTCATATAGAATCCGAGACAGTTTCTGCCATCGGTGAAGATTAGTAAATTTTTTTGGGACGTCGTCAAGTGGTAAGACAATGGCTTTTGGTGCCATCATTCCGCTGGTTCGAATCCAGCCGTCCCAGTTTTTATATTGAGAGTTTGTAATCTTATAGGAGTTTTTACTATGGAACAGTATGTTATTAATGCTAAAGTTCGCAAAGAGACTGGAAAGTCAGCAGCTAAAAAACTGCGTGCAACAGGACGTATTCCTGCTATTGCATATAATGAAAAGGGCGAATCTGTAATGCTTGATGTTGATGCAACAGAATTTTCAAAGGTTTGGCGTTCAGTTACTGCAACTACTTTGATCAACTTGAAGATTGATGGTAAGGATAATAAGGCTTATATCAAAGATACTGAATATGATATTATTACTGACAAGAACCTTCATGCAGACTTCCACATTGTATCTGGACAGAAGCCAATCACAGCTAAGATGAAGATTCATTATTCAGGAACTCCAGCTGGTGTTTTGAAGGGTGGATTCCTTGTAAAGCACATTCCTGAAATCGTAATTAAGGCTCTTCCTGAAGATTTGCCAACATCTATTGTTGCTGACATTTCAAAGGTAGACATTGGTACAAGATATTCAGTAAAGGATATTGGATTGAGTGACAAGATTACATTCATCACAGATCCTTCTTCTATCGTTGTTACTGTTGCACCACCAAGAAACAAGTAATTTTTCTTGATGAAAGCCCTGACTTATGTCAGGGTTTTTTTGTACCCAGACATTGTGCTATACTGGATTTATGGACAATTTTGTTGAGTCTTTTGAAATAAAAAAAAAAAAAGAACTTTCTTTATTAGGTGTTGATTTTTCTTTA
>CACXDK010000204.1 GCA_902766345.1 uncultured Spirochaetaceae bacterium
AGCATCTTTTTGGGCTTAGTGATGTACCTGTGCTGTTTGATGTTTTTCTTCATCTTGCAACTCTTTGTGCTGTCATCCTGTTTTTCCACAAAAAGATTGCTAAGCTGTTTTGTGTTTTCGGCAGATTAATCCTTAGAAAACCAGCTGATGCAGAAGAACTTATGTACCGCAGATATATTGCAGGTGTCATTCTTGCAACTGTGGTTACTGGCTGTATAGGTATTATCGTAGAAAAAAAACTTAATAATATTCCGATAAAATTTGTATGCGCAGGCTTTTTGTTTACTGCTGCTCTGCTTATTGTGTCTGCTTTTATAGAAAACAAAAACAAAGCTGACTCGCAGGATGCTCCTTCTTGGTGGCAGTCCCTCATTATTGGCTTTGCTCAGGGCATTGGTACTTTGCCAGGCGTTTCCCGCAGCGGTTCCACAATTTCAGGAGCTTTGATGTGCGGTGTAACCAGAGAGGTTGCAGGGGAGTTTTCTTTTATAGCATCAATACCAGCAATACTGGGGGCTTTTCTGCTTGAATTGAAAGATTTAGGAAAAGTTGGTGCTTCCGTGGGTATTGTTCCTGTTGCGGCTGGCTGTATTGCAGCCTTTGTCTGTGGTTTACTTGCATTGGCATGGCTTATGAAGCTTATCCGCAAGGGAAAACTGGCATGGTTTGCCTGTTATTTAATACCTGTCGGCATTCTTGGAATTTTATTTTTGTAAATATAGTGGAGGTCTATGATGAAAAGATTTACAAAAAAAATTATGGCTGTAGCAATTTCTGCTCTCATTCTTGCTGTTACTCCTGTTTTTGCAGCAAGTGAAGAAGGTTCTAACGGCGCAAAAATAAAAGAAGGTGCAAGTACATTCTTTAAGGGTGTAAAAGGTTCTGTAAAAGATGCAGGAAATTCTGTAAGCAACAAGGCTAAGGATATTACAGCTTCTGCTTATATTGGTACTTGGAGTTTTATCAACGGAAAGTATACTACAATGATTATCTGTGAAGATGATGATACAATGAGCATTGTTCAGACTCAGAAAAAGGGTGAAAACACTTGGGCAGGAACATACACTGTAGCTAAAAAGCAGATTACTTTCTATATTGATACTATGAACGGAAAAAAGAACCGTGATACTTGGGTTATTAATTTTGATGCAGATAAAAAGGATTATATGATTTTGTCATCTCCAGACATTCCTAACGATTTGAACGGATATGATTTTTCTCGCTCAACCCTTTTCCTTTATATAGAGGGCGAACCTGTTGCTGTAGAAGAATCTGCTCGTGAAGATGATTAAAGAATAAATATGTACAAATAAAAAAGCCTTGAAGCTGAGCTTCAAGGCTTTTTTTATATCTTTTAGTTAGATTCTGCCGCACCTGGCAAACCGATGTCTTTGCGGTAGTACATTCCTGCAAACTTTATGCATGCAAGTGCGTTATAGGCATCGTTCCAAGCCTGAGTAAAGGTTTCACCCTGTGCAGAACATGCAAGAACGCGTCCTCCGCTTGTAATGAGAGCAGGAGATGCATCTGCAGGTCTTCTGCTTCGGCGTCTGTCTTCAATTGCTCCTGCAACAAACAGTTTTGCACCTGTCTGAGCAAGTTTATCTTCTTCTATTGAAATCTGAATTCCTTTTTTGTATGCATTAGGGTATCCGCCGCTTACTGCAACTGGTGCAACAGAATAGCCTTTCTTCCATTTGAAATCGAAAGTTGAAAGGGTTCCGTCGGTAATAGCCTGACACATTTTTGCAAAGTCAAAATCCATGAGAGGGAGTACTGCCTGTGTTTCAGGGTCTCCAAGACGTACATTGTATTCAAGGCACTTTGGACCGTTGGCAGTGAGCATGAGACCAAAGAAAATGAATCCCCTGTAGTCGTAGCCTTCTGCAATTAACCCTTTGAGAGTTGGTTCAAGAATTGTTTTAATGAATTGATCATTTATTTCTGGAGTAACATCGTCAACTGGTGCAATTGCTCCCATTCCGCCTGTGTTTGGACCTTTAGCACCTTCTTCCAGACGCTTGTGGTCGCGTGCACTTACAAAAGGAATGATGCAGGCTTTTCCTTCTTTTGCATATTCTGGGGTAACGCTGACGGCTGCAAGAATTGAAACTTCTGTACCGCGAAGATATTCTTCAATGACAAGCTTTTTACCTGCATCGCCAACACGGTTTTCTTCCATGAGTTCTTTTACAGCAAGACGTGCATCTTCAAGTGTAAGGGCTACTATAACGCCTTTACCTGCTGCAAGACCGTCTGCCTTAATGACAATTGGTGCTCCCTGTTCTTCAATGTATGCAAGAGCTTCGGCTTCATCTGTAAAGGTACGGCTTTTTGCACATGCAACCCCGTATTTACTCATGAACTCTTTTGCTCTGTCTTTGCTGGCTTCAAGCTGGGCGGCATCGTATTTTGCACCTACAGTAGGAATTCCTTCATTCCAGAATTGATCTGCAAGACCTTCTGCCAAAGGATTTTCTGGACCTACAACAACCATGTCGCAGTTTTCCTCTTTTGCAATGCCTACATAAGAGCCTTCGCTTAAAGATTTGTTAATGCATTTGTTTTCAATTGCAGTACCGCCGTTTCCAGGTACGCAGATAACCTTTTCAACATCATTACTCTGAGCAAGTTTCCAAGCAATTGTATGCTCGCGTCCGCCGTTTCCAACTACCATTATTTTCATAATTTTATAATATGCTAAATATGTTGAATTTTCAAGATAAAAAATAAGCCTCTGCAGCACCAAGATGTACGGCAGAGGCTTGCTTTATTTGGATATTTAAGATGATATTACATTGAAGTATATCCGCCATCAACTGGCAGAATTACACCTGTAACATAACTTGAAGCTGGGCTTGCAAGGAAGATTGCAGCTGTATCAAGTTCACCTTCGTTACCGTAGCGGCTCAAAGGAATC
>CACXDK010000205.1 GCA_902766345.1 uncultured Spirochaetaceae bacterium
CCTTATTCTCCTCGTCCTGATACACCTGCAAAGGATATGCGTCCGCAGATTCCTGAACGCATAAAAGGCGAGCGGGTAAAATGGCTTACGGATATTGCTGTAAAGGGAAAAGTTGACTACATAAAATATTGGACAGGTAGGACTCTGTCTGCTGTTGTTGAAAACAGCCGTTCTTTGCGCATTCATGGTCTGTCTTATGAACCGCAGAAAGCCATTCATTGCGTAACGGAAAATTTCCTGCATGTAGAATGTCCTGCTGCTTTTAATGCTGAGCCGCTGAATAATGTAGTTCCTGGTTCTCTTGTGAAAGTCAATATAACTGATGTTCTTTCAGATTCCATTGCTGCTGGTAAGGAACTTGATTGCAGGGGAATCATTGTTTAGCAATGCTCCTGCAGGAATTTCTTTCTATTATGCTTGGGGTAAATGATATATGTCGCGGTGTTGTATCAGGACCTTTGATTGCATAATCCATCAAATCTACAGAAGCAATGCCTACGCTTCGTATTTTCATGTCTACACATGTTAAGTTCAGAGATCGTGCTAAAAGTGTATTGTCATGGCTCATTAGTGATACATCATTCGGTACGGAAAGTCCCATCTCATTAAGTGCTGAAATAGTTCCCATTGCAATGATGTCATTTGCCGTAAAGATTGCAGTTGGCCGATTTCCTTCTTTCAGGTATTTGAGTACAGCTTCTCGTGCTGTATCCATGCCTTCTTCATAGTCTACATTGTCTGCTTTTACACAGTCTTGTTCTGGCGGAGTAATGCCCAGTTTTTCAAGTTCTTCTTTCCATATACGCTCTTTAAGTTTGAAAGAATATCCATAACTTCCACATATATAGGCAATTCGTTTGTGTCCAAGTCCTGTAAGGTATGCCATCGCATCTCTCATGCCCTTTTCCTGATTAACTGTAATGGAGTTGCATTCCAAGTCTCCCTGTGAGGAGTGTATGATTACAAATGGAATCCTTTGCGCAATTCTGCTGTAAAACTCAAATTTTCCTTCGCCCATATCAGGATCGTGCATTATGATGCCGTTTACTTTGTGGGCTATTAAGTCCATAAGGTAGCGGTATTCCGTATCATTGTCTATACAGTATACCGTGTAACATACTATATTGCGCGAATTGTATGTATTTGCGACTTCTTCTGCAAATTCCGTAGTGTATGGATTTGTCATACTGTGGCTGATGATTGCGATGGTTGTAATTTGTGAAGGAGAACTTATTAATTTTTTTGTAAGTGATTCTGGTACGTAATTTATTCTGCGTATAACATGTTCCAGTTTCTTTCTGGTTTCTTCTTTTACAGGTCCGTTGTTTAGAAATCTTGAAACTGTAGCTATTGATACTCCAGCTTCCTGTGCAATCTCAGTTATAGTCATGTTGTAATTCTACAATAGAAAAAAGCTCTTGTAAAGTTATTACATTGATTTTGAAAAATTTTACAAAAATTATGAAAAAATTTGCTTTACAAATGAAAAAACTGCTCGTATAATTAAAATATGAAAGTCAAAGGTTATGAAATAAAGCGAAGCTTAGTTGCTTTCAGTTTTGTAGTACCATGTCTGTTGGGGTTCATTTTCTTTTATCTGTACCCGACTGTACGCGGTTTTATCTATAGCTTTACAGATTGGGACTTGTTCAGTTCAGCTCGTTTTGTAGGGCTTAAGAATTACGGTACTCTTTTTAAAGACCCGGATTTTTGGATTTCCATGAAAGTCACCGTATGTTATGTCCTTCTTAACATTCCACTCCAGACAGTTCTTGCATTAATGATTGCCATCATTATGAACAGATCTGGAAGAAGCGGTTTTTTGCGTGGTGTTTTCCTTGTTCCATGGATTATGTCAAATGTTGTTGTTGGTCTTTTGTGGTTCTGGATGCTTGATCCTCCTTTGGGAATTGTTGATGCACTCCTTGTAAGAATGGGGTTGCAGAAAATAAACTTTTTGGCAGATACAAAAACTGCTCTTCCTTCCATAGCAGGCATTAATATTTGGCGTCACATGGGATACACGGCTTTGCTTGTTTTTGCAGGTTTGCAGAGTGTTCCTAAAGAAATAGAAGAGGCTGCAATCATTGACGGTTGTGGATCTTTCAGAAAGTTTTTCTTTGTTGTTCTTCCATATATTCGCCCTGTAATGCTGTTTGTTGTTGTAACAACTGTTATCGGTTCATTCCAGATTTACGATACAATTGCCGTAACAACAAAGGGTGGTCCTGTTACCGCTACGTATGCGATTTATCTGTTTATATACAAGAACGGATTTGAAGCCTATAAGATGGGCTATGCATCGGCAGCTTCTATTGTACTTTTTGTAATTCTTGCATTCATAAGCTTTATGCAGATGAAGTTCTTCAGAGCAAATGAGTCTGATAATTAATCAAAGGTGGTGTAATTCATGAATAAAGAAATGATAAAAAAAGAAATGAGTTTCGGCCATATCATGATGTGGATTGTAATACTCTTGTTGCTCTTTGTAACGTTGTTCCCATTTTACTGGGTTATTAGAACTTCTTTTACACCTGCCTCTCTGATATATTCAGATGCTATCAAACTTATTCCGTCTAGGTTTACAGGAATGAACTTTGTTCGCGTACTTGGATTTGTAAGTGCAGAAGAGTCTCTTGCACTTGGAGGTTCTGGACAGAGTGTAAACTTCCTTGTCAACTTGCGTAATTCTTTTGTTATTGCTTTTTTGACAACTGTTTGTCAGGTGTTCTTCTGTTCAATGGCAGGTTACGGATTTTCACGTCTGCGTTTCCCAGGAAGAGATAAGATTTTTGCACTTATCCTTGCAACAATGATGGTTCCAGGTGTAGTAATGATGATTCCTAACTTTGTATTCATTCGTCAGCTTGGACTTTTGAATACTTACGGTGGCATTGTTCTTCCTGCCCTGTTTATGACACCTTATTCTGTTTTCTTTATGCGTCAGTTCTTTATGGGAATTAATAAAGAAATAGAAGAGGCTGCATACCTTGATGGGGCGGGACAGTACAAAACCTTCTTTATGATTATCATGCCATTAATGCAGACTGCTGTAATTACACTTGCTGTAACAATAGCAATTAACACATGGAATGATTATATGTGGCCTTTGATTGTTGGTAGAAAGGAAGAACTCAGAACTCTTACAGTTGCCTTGGGCGTATTCCGCTCACAGACTCCACAGGGACAGCCTGACTGGAGTGGTATGATGGCAGGTACAGTTCTGGCAATCATCCCTGCATTTATTATATATGCATTCTTGGGAAAGAAGATTGTCAATTCAATTCAGTTCAGCGGATTCCGTTGATATTTTACTTCGGAAGAAACTATAGAGAGATTATATTTTAATTCATGCTTTCAGGAGGAATGTAACATGAAAAAGTCGTTGGGTGTAGTAGGTTGTGTACTTGCAGGCATGCTTGCAGTAATGGGAACTTCATGTTCAAACAAAGACGGCGCTGGAGCTAAAAAGTCTGGCGGCAAGACTGTAACAATCAAGTACGAATTGTGGGATTCAAACCAGCTCCCTGCTTATCAGGCTGCTGCAGATGAATTTACAAGAAGAAATCCTAACATCAAAATTGAAATTGCTCAGCTCGGATGGGATGACTATTGGACAGGTTTGCAGACAGAAATGATTGGTGGTTCTGCTTCTGACGTATTCACAGACCATCTTGCAAAATATCTTGACTTTGCAAATAAAAATCAGCTTGTTGACTTGGCTCCTTACATTAAGAAAGATAATGTAGATACTTCAATCTACATGAACAGCCTTGAAAAATTGTGGCAGACAAAAGATGGAAAGACTTACGGTCTTCCAAAAGACTGGGATACAATCTGTATTGTATACAACAAAGATATTACAGATAAAGCTGGAATCAGCCATGATGAATTGAACAACTTGAAATGGAACTATGATGACGGTGGATCTTTTGAAACAATGATCAGAAAACTTTCTGTAGATGCTGCAGGACGTAACGGTCTTGATCCAAAGTTTGATAAGAACAATGTTGTTCAGTATGGTCTTGTTCTTGCTCACAGTGATGATCGTGGACAGGCTCAGTATTCTGGTCTTGCATGTGCTACTGGTTGGATGTATACAGATGGTCTTTATGACTGGAACTATCACTATGATGATCCACGCTTTATCAACACAATTAAATGGTTGAAAAAGATGCAGGATGACGGATACCTTACACCATATACAGAAACAGCAAACGGTACAGCTGCTGTATTCAATTCACAGAAAGCTGCTCTCGTATTCGACGGTTCTTGGATGATTGGTTCTTATAAGACAAATGGTGTATTCGAAGTTGGCTTTGCACGTCTTCCAGAAGGTTCTGCAGGACGCAAGAGTATGATTAACGGTCTTGGTGACTCTATCTGGGTGGGAAGTAAGCACAAAGACGAAGCATGGGAATGGGTAAAGTTCCTCGCATCTAAGGACGCA
>CACXDK010000206.1 GCA_902766345.1 uncultured Spirochaetaceae bacterium
AAGTTTGTCAGCAGATTGCAGACCTTTTTGCTCGAACAAACAGAAACTTAAGTTCTGTTGCACAATCTTTTGCAGACCACTGGTACAACACATACATTATTTCCAGTGCTGACATAAAAAACGAGCCTTCGGAAGATAACATCACCCGACTGACGGCACTGCAGAGCATCCTAGACGGAGAACCAGAAGACACCGATTTACTTACAGATGATGACTGGCAGTCATTATGCGAAACTGTAAATGCCGAAGCAGAAGACATTCCAATAGAAACTTTAAATTCCCTCATGTCAATCTTCCTTGAAAAGAAGGTATTCTAATTATATGAACGATAATCTTTATGAAAACTGTACACAATGCCCCAGAAAATGTGCCGTAAACAGAATCGTTGATGAAAACAATACCTATAAAAAAGGGTTCTGCCGAGAAAGCAACATACTCAGAATTGCAACAGCATGTCTGCATTTCGGAGAAGAACCTCTTGTTACGGTATTTTCAGGAAGCGGAACAATTTTTTTTACAGGCTGTACACTTCGCTGTTCGTTCTGTCAGAATTATCAGATTTCACAGCAGGGCATGGGCAAAGAAATCTCTCAAGAAGAATTTACACAAATGTGCCTTAAACTACAGGAAAAAGGTGCAGAAAACATAAACTTAATTACAGGAAGCCATAACATTCCTATTATTGCGGAATATATCCGCCATGCTAAAGAAAACGGCGTAACAATTCCTTTTGCCTGGAATTCAAGTGCCTATGAAAGCGTAGAATCCCTGGAACTCTTAAAAGGTTTGATTGATATATGGTTGCCAGATTTAAAAACGCTCAATCCGCTTATGAGCAAAGAATTATTTGACGCAGAAGACTATCCTTCTGTTGCAAAAAAAGCCATCCGCTGGATGATTTCTACAAGCCCTATGAAAATAGTCGATGTAAAGAAAAAAGGAGAAACTAGAGAAAAAATGCTTTCTGGTGTAATAATACGCCATCTCTTTTTACCAGGTAGAATGACAGACACACAGCTTACGCTTGATTGGCTAAAAAAATTTGCAGATAAAAAAAGCTGCATATCCCTTATGTCACAATACACCCCTGTACCGTTTCAAAAAGAAATATCAGCATTTCAAAACCGTCTTGTAAATGAAGAAGAAGATAAAAAACTGCGAGACATGATTGATAACTACGACTTTGACTATCTTTTCTATCAGGATTTAAGTGATGACACCAGCTGGCTCCCAGACTTTAACAGAACGCAGCCATTCAGCAATGCATTAGCAACCCCTGTATGGCATTGGAAAGAAGGATTCGTTTAAAAAAGATAAGCGCTAGAAGCGTGAGCCCCTAGCGCTTACTGTCCTTTCGGACAAATCGGAGAGAGTTTATCAGCTTATTTACAAGCTAACAATAGTATATAATATAAAAAAAAATCTGTCAATAAAAATGAACATAATTATATATATTTTTTTTCTTTTTATTTTGCAATAATCATTATATAATAGATTATAGATATGGAAGAAGCTATTGCTACTGAAGACATTGAAATGGATTTCAATCTTTCCTCAATGAACGAAAAGTTCAACATGGATGCGCTTGACAACTGGACAACCACCATTGGACTTATCCAGTCTGTAATTGCCCTTACAGAACAAACCATTAAAGGTGTTTCTGCTCGCATATTCTACCATACACGAGAATATCACGAATACAGGGAAATAGACAAAGAAGGCGTCATTTCAATTCCTGATGATTCCATATTAATAGGGTGTCTTTCAATGGTTCCAGATTCCATCTTTCTGGAAAAGTTTTTTGCAGACTATCAGATAGAAGACCCTATTATTGCAGAAATTTTACGTTCTGCTTATAAAGGACAAGTAATTGTTCCTATTGTCCACGGTTTTGACTTGCTTGCGTTCATACTTATATGCGATGATCCGAATGCCAAAACATCCATAACAATCACCCCTGAAAACATTTCTTTTTTAAATCATCTTTCTTCAAGGCTGAAAATAAATCTTTATGCTGCCTCTATTGCAGATAAACGACAGAGAGAACTGTTACAGATGACACAATATCCGTTTGTTCTGCAACGCCATGATTCTCTCAACAAAGTTTATGAAGAAATGCTTAACGATCTTGCAACACAGATTAATTTCGATAAAGGTGTTGCCTACGCTTATGACGAAGACAGAAACGTACTTTATCCGTTCATCGTAAAAAATATAGATCAAAAGGTTTCAGAACTTCGCCCAGGACAAGGCATTTCTGGTCAAGTATTTGAGGGCGGTAAATCAATTTTCGTTCCAAACAGAGTGCTACATCCCGCATTTTCACTTCTTAGGGAAGAGAAATTCATTGACGGTTCCTTTATAAGTGCACCGTTCGGCAATGAAAAGTCCAAATTAGGTGTTATTACATTAATCAGAAGTCAAAGTAACAATAAAACTTTCAGTGTCGAACACAGATACATGCTTGAAATTGCAGCAGCCTTCATAGCAAGCGAAATTACAAACCGGCAGTTGTTTGCAAAGCTGGATACAAGCAACTTTAACATGGTAGAATCGCTGACTCGTGCACTAGAAGCAAAAGACGCTTACACCGAAGGACATTCAGAACGTGTTACAAAGTATTCTATTGCCATTGCAAAAAAGTTAGGCTATCCAGAAGACAAACTTCATTATATCCGCTATGCCGCAATGTTGCATGACATTGGTAAAATAGGCATTGCCGATGCAATCATAAATAAACCCGGTAAACTTAATGATGATGAGTTTGATGCAATCAAGAGCCATACAGAAATCGGTTACAGGATTCTTTCTGTAAATCCATTTTTCAAGGATGTAAAGGATTTTGTACGTTATCACCATGAAACATTAAACGGTTCAGGCTATCATCATAAAAAAGAAGGTGAATATCCAGAAGAAGCCATGATTATAAGCTGTGCAGACATTTATGATGCACTTAACACAGACCGCCCATACAGAAAAGCATTAAGCAAGAAG
>CACXDK010000207.1 GCA_902766345.1 uncultured Spirochaetaceae bacterium
CATTACCTGCAATGCCTGCTGTTACTAAAGCTTTGTTGTTTGTATTGTAAACTTTTGCCGCCATGTTTGGTGGAAGGAATCCTATGTTAATCTCGCCCTTTATGAGTTTTGGAAGAAGAAGTGCTGCTCCTGCAAAAACTTCGTAAGAGGCCTGTACGTCTCCTATTCTGTCGTTTTCCATCTGCTTTGCCATTGGAATGCCGCTAGGACCTGAAAGCACTCCTATTCGGACTGTTTCTGTTGATGAATGTCGAGACATGGCAAATGTACTGACTGTGCATATTGCAATAAGGAATAACAATGATTTTACGATTCGTATCATGCTTATAGTATGACAGAATCGCTTTTTTTAGTCTATAAAACTCTATATAGATGGCTTCGTTTAAGTGTTCCGCAGTGTTCTAGGAGTTCTGCCTTGCAGAAAACCCATATCATGCATCGTACAGACTGTTCTGTTGCTTTGATGCCAGCATTCGTAAGGGCTTTTTGAAGGTCTTTGACTGTAAATTTCGGTGGAAGTTCGGTTGGTAGCAGTTTTAGATAGTCCTTTTTATTTTTGAATGTGTGTATCTTGCCTATTTCTTCAAGTTTTTTGCCTGTTTTTAGCCAATTTTTCTTAAATCTGCGTCTTTTGTTGTCCGACTGAACTGGCTGTTGTGTTGTTTGCCGTATTTCCGTCATGGTTATTTCTATTACTTCAAGTGTAAAAAGTTTATTAAGTAAAAATCCGTATAAGGCTGTGAGTTCCTTAAATATAGAATAAATGTTTTTATGTAGAGGGCTTTTTCGTTTAGATTCTGTTTTGTCTGAGCTTGATATGGTTTGTATGTATTTTGTTGTAACTAAAGGATATACAACTTTTATACGTATTCCTTCATTTATGCAGTACTGAATCTTGTCGCGAAGGTGTGCAAGGTTTGCTGTCTGAATTTCTATAATGCTTCCATCTTTTGTACGTATATCCGCAATGTAAGGACCTTGTGGGACTTCTGTGTGGCTGCCTTCATTCTGCAGTGAGTAATAAGATTTCAAGGTTTTATGAAGGGAACTCTCGTTCAGAATATTAATCATATTGTTATGTTCAATGTTTATGAGTGTAAATACAACTATACATAATTTTAGCTGTATAGAAATTCCATTTTCAAAAACTATCATTATCGACAACATTTTTTATTGACATTATGAAAAAAGTGGTTAAAATGGTGAGTAAGTGGGAAATAGTGGGAAAAAGTGGTGAGCAGTGGCATGGATTTGCTTATTGGTGAGTATCGTAATACGCTAGATGAAAAAGGAAGAATTCTTTTTCCTGCAAAATTACGTTCTGTTCTCCAGCAGAATGAACTCATCATTACGCAAGGTCTAGACCATTGTCTTATGCTTTTTACAACCGAAGAGTGGGTCAGCCTTAATGAGAAAATCATGGGCTCGGCCTCTCTTTTTAATGATCAAAAAAGACTTGTCATGAGACGCTTTATTGCGCCTGCACAAAAACTTGAATTTGACCGTTCCGGTCGCCTCTCTATTCCTCAGAATTTAAGAGAATATGCTTCTCTGAAAGGTGAATCTGTAATTCTTGGTTTGAATAAATATATGGAATTATGGGATTCTGAGTGCTATGAAAAGTACCTCAACGAAACTGAGGAATCTTTCCAGAGTGCCGCAGAGAGTATGAGCAATATTCTTTTTTAAAAACACGCAATTTAATATAGTCGGAGTTTAAACTTGGAAATTGTCCATACCCCAGTTCTTTTGCAGGAGTGTCTCTCTTTTCTGTCACCTATAGGCGAATCTTTTGAACAGGATGCTTTGATGATAGATTCTACTCTTGGGGAAGGCGGACATTCATTTAATTTCCTTTCTAAATATCCATCCTTAAAGATAATTGGCCTTGATGCAGATTCCGTAATCCAGAAACGTGCAAAAGAGCGTCTTGCTCCATTTGGAGAGCGCATGGAATTTTATAACGGCTGGTTTAATGATTTTTACAGTTCGTATCCAGAAGATAAACGTCGTCCAAATCTTATTCTTTTTGATTTGGGAATAAGTGTTTTTCATTATGAACGTAGCGGTAGAGGCTTTTCTTTTAGGTATGATGAAGCTTTAGACATGAGACTTAACCCTTCGGCTGGTGAAAGTGCGGCTGATGTTGTAAATACTATGCCTGAAAAGCAGCTTGCAAACATGATTTACCTGTATTCTGATGAGCGCTATTCTCGAAAAATAGCTTCTGCTATTGTACAGGTACGTAAAAATGAACAGATAGTGTCTTCGAAGGCTCTTGCAGATATTATTTATGACGCCGTTCCTTCGGCTTATCGTCATGGAAATATTCATCCTGCAACAAGAACGTTTCAGGCATTGAGAATATATGTAAACAGTGAACTTAAAAGGTTGCCTGAAGCTATTCACAATGCGTTTAATGTTCTTGAATGTGGTGGAAAACTTGGTGTAATTACGTTTCATTCCCTTGAAGATAAAATTGTAAAGAATTATTTCCGAAATTTAGGTAAACAGTGTGTGTGTCCTCCTGAGTTTCCTTCATGTACTTGTGGAGGTACTCCTTGTGCGGAACTTTTGACACATAAACCTGTTGAACCGACAGAAGAAGAGGTTAAGACTAATTCTCCGTCTAGAAGTGCAAAGCTGAGAGTTGTTAGAAAACTTAGAGATGCTGATGATTTACGGCTGTACGGCGTGGAGGCTATATGAGTAAGGTTTCCGTTGTGTTTAGATGGATTATGGTATGTGTGCTTGCATTGAGCATTCCTGCTTTATTGGTTATGAATGGCATTCAAGCTAGAAAATATACTGATCTTGAGCGTCAGATTTCAGATCTTGAAAAAAAACAGGCTGATTTAATAGAGCAGAATAAAAAGCTGATTACAGATATAAGTCTGCTTTCTAATACAGACAGAATAGAAAAAATTGCAAAAGATAATCTGAATATGAGACCGGCTGAAACAGATGAAATTGTCCGTGTTGAAATGAAGGATAGTTCAAAATGAGTAAGAGTTTGCTTTCGTATGAAGATGTTGTTCAGTCCTCTGGTGGTGTTCACGTTCTTGGAACAGGTGATTTTTGTTTTACCGATGTTCAGACTGATAGTCGTAATGTAGTACAGAATACTTTGTTTGTACCTTTGATTGGTGAAAAACAGGATGGACATGCCTATATTCCTCAGGCAATCGAAAAAGGTGCAAGTGTTGTTCTTGTTAATTTTAAAAACTATGAGGCAGATGGAAATTTATATGCCTCTCTTTCTCAGAAAAATCCGTCAGTTTATTTTATTGCCGTAGATAATAATCTTACTGCATTGCAGAAGATTGCAGGCCGCTATGTAGAGCAGTTTCCTGATCTTATAAAAATAGGTGTTACTGGTTCTAGCGGTAAGACTACGACAAAGGAAATGATACGGTCTGTGCTTTCTCAGAAATATAATGTTGTTTCTAATAAAGGAAATTTAAACAGCGAGACAGGGCTTCCTCTTTCTGTTTTTTCTATTCGCCCTGAACATAAAGTTGGTCTTTTTGAAATGGGTATGAATAGAAAAAATGAAATTAAAGAAATTGCAGGTGTTCTTAAGCCTACGTTTGCTGTTGTTACCAATATTGGAACTGCTCATATTGGTCTTTTAGGAAGCAGGAAAAACATTGCAGAAGAAAAGGCGCATGTTTTTGACTATATAAACCGCTTTGGAACTGCTGTTATTCCTAAAGATGATGATTTTACTGAATATCTTGCTTCTCAGGTTGATGGAAATGTTGTTTATTACGGACAAGGGCTTCCTGAAAATGTAAAGCTTATAGCAGACCGTGGTCTAGAGGGAATTGATTTTTCAATTGATGGTGTGCCTGTTCATCTGGCTCTTCCTGGTGCCTATAATTATAAAAATACTCTTGCAGCGGTAACTCTTGCTCAGGTTCTTGGACTTAGTGCGGAAGAGATTAAAAACGGTGTTGAAGCATGTAAGACTTTATTTGGAAGAAGTGAAATTATTCATGGGCATTATACTGTTGTAAAAGACTGTTACAATGCAAATCCTGATTCTATGGAAAAAGCTATTGAACTTATGTCTTCTGTAACAGGAAAAGCTAAGTTCCTTGTTCTTGGAGACATGCTTGAACTTGGAGATGGTTCTGAAAAAGCCCATGCTCATGTAGGACAGTTGGCATCTGAAACTGATGCAACCTGTATTTTTGTAGGCCAGGAAATGAATGCTGCATACAAGGCATATACAGGTTCTAAAGCTTTGTATGTTGAAGATAAATCGGATGAAGGCATTTCACGCATTGTGGAATATATAAAACAGAATGCCGTGCAAGATGATATTGTGCTTGTAAAAGGATCTAGAGGCATGGCTTTGGAACGTGTCTGTGACAGATTGCTGAGTGGGGACTGAGCATGCATGAGTTTACATTTCAGACTGACAGAACTGTTGGCTCTTACGGAAGAAGTGATTTACTCTTTATAATAAGTACCCTTATTTTATGGGGACTTGGCATATTCATGCTCTATATTTGTACTCCTTATACGGGAGAACGCTTGTTTTCAAACAGGTACTATTTTGTTACAAGGCAGTTTGTTTGGTCTGTTATTGGTTTTTTAGGACTGATATTTTTTGCTCTTATTCCAATAAGTTCCTTGCGGAAACTTTTGCCTTTAATTGTTATTGGAACGCTTTTTCTGTGCATAATTGCTATGTTGCCTGGTATAGGAAGTGAACGTAAAGGTGCTGCCCGATGGATACGTTTGGGCAATTTTGGTACTGTTCAGCCTTCTGAATTTGCAAAGTTTGCTGTAGTTCTGTTCCTTGCAAATCTTTTTAGCAAACATTCTGATGAAGAATTTAAGGAAAAACAGAGTTTTCAGTATCCGTTTGTTGGTTTACTGGTATTTGTTGTTATTATCTTTTTGCAGAAAGACTTTTCTACAGGAGTGTTTGTTTTTTTTGTAGGCAGCCTCATGTTTTTCGTTGCAGGTGTAATGATGTCTTGGTTTATTCCTTTGATGTTACTTGCAATCCCTGCAATAGTGTTGATGATTACAATAGAGCCTTACCGCCTTATGCGTGTTATTGCATTTTTTCATCCTGAAGAATATACACTTTCTTCGGGATATCAGAAATTTGCTTCGCAGCGATCAATTACTGCTGGTGGAATTTGGGGTAACGGTTTTGGTTCTGGGCTTACGGAAGTGTTTAAGATTCCAGAAGTTCAGACAGACTATATTTTTGCAGGCTGGGCAGATGCAATGGGGTTGTTTGGTGTAACTATTTTTTTCTGCCTGCTGATTTTTTTTGCAATGCGTGGCTATCGCATTGCATTTTGTGCTAAAGATAGTTTTGCTTCTTACACTGCTTTTGGTTGTGTAACAAGCATTCTTGTTCAGTCTCTTTTGAACTGTGCCGTTGTATGCGGTGCAGTTCCTACAACGGGTATTACACTGCCGTTTTTTTCTTCTGGCGGTTCTTCCCTGATTGTAACATTGAGTATGTGCGGCTTTATAATAAATGCTTCCCGTTTGGGAAATGAAGATGAAAGTTTTTAATGTGAGTGAGATAGAAAAATGAGTGATTTCGTAGTTTCTGATCGTATAACGGTTTCTGAAAAGGGTGAAAAGAAAGATTCCCGCATAACGATTGTAAAGATAATTGTTCTTATTTTGTGCATTCTGTTAGTAATAGAAGGCATTTTCTATATGCTCATAATTCCATGCCTTGCTCCTGTAAAGGTTCAGTTTTCAGGGTTGAAAAATCTTTCTTCTTCTGTTTTGTTAGACAAGCTTTCACAGACTGGAGATGTTACCTGGATTCAATTTGATTCAAGCCGTGCTGTTGATTTGTTGAGTACGCTTTCTGCTGTTGATACTGTATCTGTAGATAAAGTGTTTCCTGATAAGGTTTTAATTAATGTCAAGGAAAGGACGGCTGTTGCAAAAACGATAGTTTCCATAAATGGACGTGCTATGTCTGTTCAAATTGATGAAAATGGTGTACTATTTTCAAATACAACGTCAGTTGCCAGTGACAGTAACATACCTCTTATTTCGGGGCTTCCTGTTGAAAAAATGCAGAACGGAATGAGGTTTCCTGCAAAATATAAACCTCTTATGGCTCAAATTGCAGAAATTCAGAAGCTTCCACAGAAATATTTTATGGCAATTTCTGAAATTCAGGTTGTTCCTAAGGAATATGGCAATTATGAACTTGTGCTTTATCCTATTCATACTCATGTAAGGGTTCTTACAGATCCTGCATTGAATGAAGATGCCTTGAAGTATATGATGGTGGTTCTTGATGTTGTGAATTCTGTGAAGCCTGATGCAAATGAAATAGACCTTAGATATGGTTCAATTTCGTTTAGGACTCGCTGATTATTTGTTGGGAGAATATTTTTGAGCAACATTATAGTTGGTCTTGATATTGGTACTGCTTTTATTAAGACTGTTATAGGAGAAATTGACTCAGAAAATAAGCTTGAGATAATAGGGTTCTCAAAAAAGCCTTCTAATGGCGTGCGCAATGGGGTTATTGTAAATATTGATGCTGCTGTTGCTGCTATAAAGGAATCTGTAGATGCTGCTGAACAACTTGCAGGTGTTGAAGTTGAAGCTGTTTACACTGCAATTGGGGGTTCTCTTGTTGAGGGGCAAAATTCAGAAGGCGATGTTGTTGTTGATACAACTCCGCATTTGCGTTCTCTTGAAATAAATGAAGATACAAAAAGGCGTGCTCAGGAATCATCTCGTGCAATAGAGCTTCCGTTGGAAAAGAAAGCTCTTCATGCTGTTGTTCAGGAATACATGGTTGATGACCTTCCAGGTTGTAAAGATCCTGTTGGTATTATGGGAAAAAGACTTAAGGTTAAGGTTCATATTATTTCCGCTTCAGAAACAGCTTGTGCTAATTTAGGTAACTGTGTTACAAGAGCTGGATATGATTTGCTTGGTATATGGTCTAAGACTTTGGTTTCTGCCATGGCAACAATTCATGAAGATGAACAGGAGCTTGGTTCTATTCTGATAGATCTTGGAGCTGGTTCAACAGATGTAATTGTTGTAAATAAGGGGGCTCCCGTGTTTATGACCTCTGTTCCTGTTGGTGGTAATCTTGTAACTAGTGATATTGCCCTTGTAAAAGGATTGCCTGTTGAAGAGGCTGAAAAAATAAAAGTACAACACGGCTGTTGTTGGATTCAGGGAAATGAACTGGAAGAAGAAGTTATTATTCCTGGTGTAGGTGGTAGAGGTCCTGAACAGACTACTCGATATGAGCTGTGCCAGATTATTTTGCCTAGGGTAGAAGAAATTTTTTCTTTGGTAAAAAGAGAAATTGTAAAGCATGCAAACTTAACCAAACTTAATGGTAGTATTGTTCTTACTGGTGGTGGTGCAATGATGCCAGGTATTGTGCAGCTTGCCCAAAGTGTATGGGGAACATCTTCCGTTCGTATAGGAACTGTTTCTGATTTTGGAAATTTTGATCAGGAATATAGAAATGCAGATTTTGCTACTGCTGTTGGACTTGTTGTTCGTAATAAAGATGATGTTCAGAAAAACATGCGCCAGAAAAGCAGGACAAGATTTTCTGATGAAGAGAAAGATTCAGAAGGGGTTGGAAAAAAGCTGTCTAAGCTATTTAAAAACTTCTTCTAATATATTAGAATTGTTGTAATAAGAAATGTAGACTTCATTTTGATTAGGGGGATAAAATCTTAATGAAGGTGTATGGGTTGGGAGGAAGACATGATAGAACTGTCTGTAGTAAATGATGTGAATTCTGATGTATCGGCTGTTAGTCCGACAGTGATTAAAATCATAGGTTGTGGTGGTGGTGGATCTAATGCCGTAAACCGAATGATTGATGCTGGTGTTAAAGATGTAGAATTTATTGTTGTCAATACAGATTTACAGGCATTGAGGGTATCTAAGGCTCAGCGTAAGATTGCAATTGGACAAAAGCTTACAGGCGGTCTTGGTGCTGGTGGCAACCCAGAAGTTGGCGAAAATGCTGCAAAAGAAGATGTAGATAATATAAAAAATATAGTTCAGGGTGCGGATATGGTTATTATCACTGCCGGGATGGGTGGTGGAACAGGAACTGGTTCTGCTCCTGTTGTTGCCAGTGTCGCTAGGGAAAGCGGTGCTTTGACAATAGCTGTTGTTACTACACCTTTTGATTTTGAAGGTCCTGTACGAATGAAGAATGCTCAGGACGGAATAAAAAAACTTCGTCAAAATGTAGATAGCCTTATTATTATTCCAAACTCCCAGATAATGAAGATTGTAGAAAAGAAACTTAACTTCAAGCAGGCATTCAGACTTGCAGATGATGTTTTGTGTCAGGGCGTACAGGGCATTTCTGAAGTTATTACTGTTCCTGGAGATATAAATCTTGACTTTGCAGATGTAAAGTCTGTAATGAAAAATCAGGGTAATGCAATTCTTGGTGTTGGATTTGGTGAAGGCGAAAACCGTGCTGTTGATGCTGCTCAGGCTGCAATTTCTAATCCAATGCTTGAAGACTGTCAGATTGACGGTGCTTCTAAGATTCTTATTAATATTACTGGTGATGACAGCCTTGCCATGACTGAGGTTGAAGAAATTACAAACAACATCAAGGCATCTGCATCTCCTAATGTTGAAATATTCCTTGGACTTTCTACTAATACAGAAATGAATGGAAAGGTTTCTGTTACTGTTATTGCTACAGGATTTAAATCTGAAACTGAAAGTTCTTCTTTTGATGAACCTGCTTCTAAACCTGTTAATGAAAATGTTCTTGATTACGGTGATTTTGAAAGAGTTATTCAGGGTAAAACAGCCTTTGAACCACGAACTGCTGTAAAAGAAGAGCCTGTAGTAAAAGTAAGTCCTGTAATGCTCGATAAAAAATCTCTTGAAAAAATAAAAGAACCTGCTGAACCACAGGAAAGTGTTCAGGACACTTTGGCAAAGGCTTTGAATAAGGCTTCTGTGCCAACCTCAAGTCATGGTCTTAATCCTCCTCCAGGATATTCTAGAAAAGATTATGATTTGAATCAGCCTGCAATCTGGAGAAAAAATCTGGAAGGTCTTTCAAGAAGCATTAATTTATCTGATGATAAATAATGATTCTATAGTGCAGGAATTCTTTGATGATTTTGTTTTTGTCGAAGGCCGTTCCCGGCTTTCTGCAGAAACATACTCTTTCTGTGTAAAAGAATTTCTTGCCTGGCTGGAACAGAATTCCATAGAACTTGCTGCTGTAACGGAAAAAGAGTTGTTTTTATATATCCGATGGCGGCATACGCAGGGTATTCAGGATGTGTCAATTGCTAAGGATGTTTCTGCTCTTCGAGCTTTTGGAACTTTTTTAAAGCATAAAGGTCTGTGGTCTAAAAATGTAAGTCTGGAACTTGAACATCCTTCTATTGCCAGAAACCTACCTAGAGTACTTAGTGTTGAACAGGTTGAAGAGCTTCTGAATTCTATAGATACTACTAAACCTTTAGGTGTTCGTGATAGGGCTTTGTATGAACTTATCTATAGTTGTGGATTGCGTATTACAGAAGCTTGTTCGCTTCTTATGGATAATGTTCATTTTGACGAAAAAATAATAATAGTGTATGGAAAAGGTAATAAAGAACGTATTGTTCCGTTTGGTGATGTTGCAAAAGAATGGCTTCATCGCTGGATTTATGATGCAAGACCTTTGTTTGTAAAGTCTAAAACTGTTATAAATGAAGTTTTTGTTAACAGTAAGGGGCTACCACTTTCCAGAAAAGGTGTGTGGAAGAATTTTCAAGCTATGGAAGCTAAATCTGGAGTCAGTGCAAAGGTTCATACCCTGCGACACTCCTTTGCAACGCATCTTCTTGCAGGTGGTGCAGATTTGCGTTCTGTTCAGGAACTTTTAGGACATGCGGATCTTTCTACTACACAGATTTATACACATATAGATAATGAACAGCTTAGGGAATATCATAATGGGTATTTTCCTGGTCATAAAAATAAAGATTTGTCTGATAAAAAGGGGATTGATAATGATGAATAAAAGTTTTTTTATTGTAGCTTTTGTAATTCTTTTTAGCTTTGTAGCAGTATCCTGCGGACCTTCTTATAATTCCATTAAGCGTATGCAGAAGTTAGAAGAAGGCGTTTCAAATCCTACGACAAAAGAGGAATTGAAAGAAGCTCTTAAAAAGTATGATGCCCGTGCAATGGATTTGGTTACTACACAGGCTCAGGAAGGTATGTGGTATAAGATTTTGGGTACTCGCTATCTTGATGAGGGCATGTATTATGAAGCATACGAAGCTTTTAAGCAGGCGGTTTTGTTCTTCCCTAACAATCAGAATCTTTATTACTATATTGGAATTTGTGCTGGCTATATTGCAAATAAGGAACTTGACTATAATGCAACTGGCGGTTTGGATAGTGCCACTAAAAAGATGAATTATCTTAAGTTGGCTGAATCATCTTTTTTGACTTCTCTTGAAATTGATTCAAGATATTTCCGTTCAATGTATGCACTTGGTGTTCTGTATGTATTTCAGCTTAATGATCCTAATAGTGCCATTCCGTATCTTGAACGTTTCCTTGAAGTGCAGAAAAGAGATACTGACGGAATGTTTGTTCTTGCAAATGCTTATTATATGACAAGTGAATTTGACAAGGCTATTGCTCTCTATGACCAGATTATTAAAATAAATCCTAACGAACAGAAAACTGCTGATGCACAGCGTAATAAAAAAGCTGTACTTGACGCACAGTATGCATATAATTAATCTGTGTCTGTGGATTTAATAGATATTGCGCTTGCTTCTCTTTCTTTTCTTACCTTAAAAGAAAAAATTCTTTTAAAAAAGAATATTGACAGTCTGGACAATCTTGCTGTACTTTCTATAAAAGATATTTCTTCTATAATAGGGCGTGTTATTAATAGTGCGGTGTGGAACGGACGTGAAACTTCTGTCTTTGCACGGAAAAGTGCTGCTATTATGGAAGCACAGCAAATAAAGGCTGTGTATTACGAAGATTGTGACTATCCTGCACTGTTGAGGGAAATTGTAAATCCTCCGTACATGTTGTTTTATAGAGGAAATATACGTTCTTTGCAAAAAGAATGCGTCTCTGTTGTAGGAACTAGGAATGTTTGTAAAGAATCAGCCCAAAGTCCTTTTGAATTTGCACGGGATGCTGCTGATGATGGTCTTACTGTTGTGAGTGGAAATGCCATTGGCATTGATTGCTTTGCACATAAGGGGGCTCTTGCTTCTGGCAGAGCTTTGTGTACAGCTGCCATATTGCCGTGTGGAATTGATACTATTGTTCCGTGTGGACATAAAGTGCTTATTCAGAAGATATTGGAAAGCGGTGGTTTACTTGCAAGTGAGTATATTCCTGGCTGCCCTGCTGTAGCATGGCGTTTTGTTCAGAGAAATAGGATTATTGCAGCTCTATCTCCTGCTACTGTTGTTATTCATGCTCCTCCAGGTAGTGGAGCTTTGATAACGGCTTCTTTTGCATTGGACTTTAATAGGGATGTAATGTTTCATAAAAGTGGTTTTTGCCCCGAAGCATTGCAAATCTCTAAAAATACAGTAAAAAGACTAAGCTCTGATAAAAAACATGAAAAGAAGCTGGCTCATTCTTCAAATAATTACATAGAAGCTGGTGCTCCTGTTATCAGGGATTATGCCGAATATAAAACTGTAAAATATGCTGCTCCAGGAACACGTTGTGTAGATGTTACAGGGCAGTTGAGTTTTGCAGGATTGTAAAAATTGAGACTAAAGGAAAGGACTATGGCGGGAACTAAAAAGAAGAAGACTCTTGTTATTGTAGAGTCTCCTGCAAAGGCAAAGACTATTGAACACTATTTGGGAGCAGGTTACACGGTAAAAGCTTCTATGGGACATTTGATAGACTTACCTAAAAGTCGTATCGCTATAAATGTTTCTAATAATTTTGAACCTGAATATATAACTGTAAGAGGTAGAGCTAAACTTCTTAAAGAACTTCAAAAAGATGCAAAGAACTCTGATGTTGTTTTGCTTGCATCTGATAATGATAGGGAAGGAGAAGCCATTTCCTGGCATTTGAATAATGTCCTTAAAGATAAAACCTCTGCCGCCATTCACAGAATAACATTTAATGAGATTACTCCTGTTGCCATAAAAGATGCCATAAAGCATCCTAGAACTATAGATGAGGCAAAGGTTGACGCACAGAAAGCCCGTAGAATTCTTGATCGTCTTGTAGGTTATAATCTTAGTCCTTTACTTTGGAAAAAAGTAAAAAATGGTTTGAGTGCAGGAAGAGTTCAGTCCGTTGCTTTAAGGCTTATTTGCGAACGGGAACAGGAAGTTGAAGATTTTATTCCTGAAGAATACTGGACTTTGGATGCTGATTTTGTAAAAGGCAAGAATAAATTTACAGCTCAGCTTGTTCAGTACAAGGGTGAAAAGCCTGAACTTAAGAATGAAAAATCTGTAAATGATATCATAAAGGAAATACAGGATAACGATTGTGTTATTGCTGATATAAAAGAATCTGAAAAGGTTTTGCGTCCAAAAGCTCCTTTTACTACTTCAAAATTACAACAGGCAGCTGCAAATAGACTTGGCTATACTTCAAGAAAAACAATGCAGATTGCTCAGCAGTTGTATGAAGGTGTGCAAATTGGTTCTACCCGTGTTGGTCTTATAACTTACATGCGTACAGACTCTGTAAGAATTTCGCAGAGTGCAATTGATGATGTTCGTTCTTGGATTAAGGCTAACTATCCTGATGATTTGCCTGATGAAAAAATTGAATATTCAGTAGGAAAAGGTGCACAGGATGCCCATGAAGGTATTCGCCCTACATATACAAAATATACTCCTGATGCAGTAAAGGAATATTTGACTAGGGATCAGTTGCGTCTGTATTCCATAATTTGGGAACGCTTTGTTTCAAGTCAGATGAAAAATGCATTATCAAAGACAATAAGTGCAGACATTCAGGCTGGTGAGGCTTTGTTCCGTGCAAGTGCAAGTAAACTTTCATACAAAGGTTTTTATAATGTAATAAAGACTCTTTCTTCAAAAGAGGAGGTTAAGGGTAGCCTTCCTTCATTAAAAGTTGGGGAAATTCTTTCCAGCGGAAAATTTTACCCTGAACAGCATTTTACCCAGGGGCCTGCAAGATATACAGATGCTTCAATTGTTAAAACTTTGGAAGAAAAAGGAATAGGTCGCCCTTCTACTTATGCTCCTATTATATCTGTTCTTTTGGATAGGTATTATGTAACAAGAAGTAATAAGCAACTTGTTCCTACTCAGCTAGGAAAAATCATCTGCAAGATTCTGGTTGAATCATTCCCTGCGGTTATAAATGAGAAATTTACATCTGATGTTGAAAATGATCTGGATAAAATAGAACGAAATGAGCTTGTATGGAATACTATGATAAATGAATTCTACGAGCCATTTAAAGTTCAGGTTGATAAAGTAAATGATACACAGGAAAGCCTTAAAGGCTCTCTTGATGAAAAAACAGATCAGGTTTGTGAAAAATGCGGAAAGCCTATGCTTAAAAAGCTTGGTCGTTTTGGATATTTTCTTGCTTGTTCAGGATTCCCAGAATGTCACAATACAAAAAGCATCCCTCTTGCAAAATGTCCGCGTAAGGGCTGTAATGGTGACATTGTTGCCCGTAAGACAAAGGGAAAAGGAAAAGAATTTTACGGATGTACGAATTATCCTGAATGTGACTTTATTACACATTTTAAGCCTATTAATTCTGTATGTCCAAAATGTGGCTGGTTCCTTGTTGAAAAGTACGATAAAAAGAACGGTTATTACAAGAGTTGCATAAATCCTGAATGTGATTATCTGCATTCTCCAGAAGATGAAAAAGA